>NZ_JBYCLB010000408.1:0-2921 GCF_057473705.1 Mycobacterium sp. TH-M15
GAGCATCAAGTAGGCTGCTCCTCGGCTTGGAGGTTGACTAATGCTGATAATCGCCCTGGTGCTGGCGTTGATCGGGCTGGCCGCACTGGTTTTCGCCGTGGTCACCAGCAACGCGCTGGTGGCCTGGGTGTGCATCGGCGCCAGCGCTCTCGGTGTGCTGCTGTTGATCGTCGACGCCATCCAGGAACGCCGGCGTCAGCGGGCGGGGTCGGTCGCGTCCGCTGCCGGCGCCGTCGAGCCGGTCACGTCCGAGCGGGTCACCACCGAGCGGGTCAAGATCGGCGACGGCGAAGCGGAGGCGGCGGCCGATGAGCCGACCCTCGAGGTCGGCGGCGCGGAGGTGGAGAGCCCGGAGGCCGTTGACGAGCAGGCCGACGGGGCCGACGAGGTCGAAGCCACCGAAGCCGCCGGCGACGAGACTGCGCTCTGACGCTGCGCTGTCAGGCGGCGCCGGTGGTAGGTGTGGCCAGCAGCTCGCGGACCTCGTTGTCGCCGACCTGACAGAAATCCAGATACGCCCGGCCGACGGCGTCGAAGCCGGCTGGCATCGACACGCAGACCAGGTCGTCGGCCTCCTGGGCGATCTTCTGGCACGCCGACGCCGGGCCCACCGGCACCGCGACGACCACCGATGCCGGTTCCGCCGCCTGCACCGCCCGCACCGCGACCAGCATGCTGGCGCCGGTGGCGATCCCGTCGTCGACCACGATCACCGTCCGTCCGCGCAGGTCCGACAGCGGACGCTCGCCCCGGTAGGCGTGCTCGCGGCGGCGCAGTTCGGCTGTCTCGCGTTCGATCACCGCCTGCACCTGCGCGGCGCTGATCCGCAGGCCGGAGACCACGTCGTCGTTCATCACCACCTGGATGCCGGTGGCAATGGCACCCATCGCCAGCTCGGAGTGCTGCGGCACACCCAGCTTGCGGACCAGGAAGACGTCCAGTGGCGCGCGGAGGGCGCTGGCAACCTCCCAGCCGACCGGAATCCCGCCGCGGGCCAGGCCCAACACCAGGACGGCGCCGCCGCGGTATCGGGCGAGCTGCCCGGCCAGCACACGTCCGGCGTCTCGGCGGTCACGGAACATCGGCGCCGACGTCTGGGGCAGGAACCCACTCAATCGAGACATCTCACATCCGAGCCTACGACCGGCGCCGGCGGTGCGGTGGGCTACCCGCGGTCACAACGATATCCGCGGGGGACTTGAACCCCCACGACACGAGCCCCGACCGGGCGAATCGGTACCGGATGATCGTCGTCCCCAGCTGCCTGCGATGTCCGGTGCGGCCAGCCGAGACGGTGTCGCAGGTGACCGGGCCCGGTTCCCGACTCGACACTCCGTAATCGTGAAATCTGCTGGCGCGCAAGCTGGATACACCGTGGCCTCCCACTGGTGGGGGCAGCCTGGTAAACCTGCGTTCGGCGACGCGGTGCCGGGACTCGCCTCGGGGCGCCGACCGGCCCTTGGCTCATGCCCATGCATCCCGTCGGACCCAACTCGATCCCAGCGTCGCGCAGCTTCAGGCGTGCCGCGCGTTGAATTGCACTTGTCGCTATGCGTTCGGTCTAAACTCTTGGTGATCAGCGCGCGTCCGGCACCGGCCGCCACACATGTCCGTTCCGGACTACGATGTGGATCGCATTAAATTTAACCAACAGTTAAGTGTCAGGACGTTAGCGTTTATCGGGCGTCAAATAATCTCCTGGACCACACTACAAATACGCGTGTATAGCCCGGTGTGCGTCGCTCACGGGCCTGACGGCATGGAGCCGAGCGCTAAACACGCCGCCGGCGCCGGGTTGCGGACCGGTCACCTTCGACGGGTGCCCACCAACGCCGCGAACAACTTCGCGAATCGGTCAGCACAGCACGGCCAGACCCGCCCGCTCGGCCGCCAGGCAACCGCATGACGATTTCCGCATCACCGTCAAGGATGAGCTCTACAACTCGATCGAGACCGCATAGGCGATGCAAGGCCGATAGCCGGGGGTCATCCGTCACCGATGACGCGGCTCATGACAACGGTGTCCCAGGGGACTTGGCCAGCTGCGACACGGGCAATCGAATTCGTGGTTGGCCGTGACCAGCCTGGGTGACCGGCGGAAGCGGATGTCCTGCGGGATCAGGAGGGCACGATGCTGAACGCGGGCACATGGCGAGGCTGGACGGTGTCGAAGTCTCTGCGGTTCACCGTGGTAATGCCGAGGCGTTCGGCGACGGCTATCAGCGAGGCGTCGGTGCCGCCCAGCCGGCGATCGGCGTATTGGCGGACGAGTTCGGACATCCGCCGCAGGTCGGCGTCAGTAAGGTCCACTGGGCGGAATTGACGAGCGGGCTCGCTGCCGACCGAATCGAGGAGCTGTGCCTCGGCGGTCGGGCCGCCGAACCGGTCGATGAGCTAGCACGCCTCGGCCAGAACGGTGATCGGAAGGGCCAACTGGCCAGTCTGCTCCTGCAACCAGCGGCGACAGCGTTGGTGTGCTGTATCGGACCGATCCGCCAGCGCCACGATGACGTTGGTGTCTACCAGGATCACAGCGGCCGGTCAGCGGCCGAAGCCGTCGGCAAACAGCTCGTCGACCGGCTGGGATAGGTCGCGGCGGCCGCTGTCGAAGCTCCCGACGAACTCCGGCAGCGGTCGGCGACCGGCGTCAGCAGCGGTAGAGCGGGGCTGTGCAATCGGCTCGACTGCGCGTAGCGCACGCTCGGTCTGCTCGTCGTCCAGAGCGTCGACAAGCACGTGTAGCCGCTCGCGGGTGGTCATGGATTCATTGTGCCAGGCCAGCGGGACGGGCTGAAGGCCCGTCTTGACCGAGCCGAGCGACCTCACCGGAAAATCCCCAGGGTGAGTGGGCAGGCGACAGCTACCCGGCGGAGCTTGCGTAGCCGGGTGTCTTTGGCCGCGTTGTGGTCAGATCAGGCGGC
>NZ_JBYCLB010000409.1:0-2242 GCF_057473705.1 Mycobacterium sp. TH-M15
CCGGCGAGTGGCGCGACCGATCTCGGTCCGTGAGTGCACCCAGGCAGAGATCAACAAGTGGCTCTAGGAGTGGCTGGTATGAGCGATGATCGCAGACATCAGGTCAACGACGAAACCGAGCTTGCTGATGAGCTCGAGAAGGCTATGGCGGACCCAAACGAGTGGGGCGAGCCAATTCGAGAAAGTCGGCCCCCGCGGCTTGAGAAGAGGCACCGCGCCGCGATGATTAGCATCCGGCTCACGGCGGAAGAGCTGGGCGCCGTCCAAGCGCAGGCTACCGCTCGCGGTCTGAGTGTGAGCGGCTATGTACGTGACGCCGCACTGCGCCCTACACAGCAGTCATTGCCATCCATACGCGGGCTACCTGCCAACTCGCCTGCGGACGCGCAGAGCCCGGTAATCGTAAGCGCTCAAAATCTTGCTACGCCCGATGAGAGAAACGTCGCCACTACGTATCTTCTCCTGGCTAAATCGTCATAGGAGTCGTCTGCATACGCATTCCGGCACAGGCACTTAACTTGATTTTTAACCCGTGTCGTGCTGGTTCGAGCGGGTAGTGGCGCGCTTGCCGACGTCGTGTCGGGCGGCGCGCTGCTTGTTTTTGGTGCCGGGTGGCCGTCCCGGGCCGGGCCGGGAGGGTTTCGGTGCGCTGGCTGGAAGGGGTGTTGTCGGGCGGAGGTTCCGAAACCCTCGACGGACCCGCGCCGGGGTGAGCCGGCGGGGCTCGGCGGCGGGTTTCTCCCAGGGCCGGCGCAGGTCCTCGGCGAGGGCGCGGGCAAGCCGGAGCTGGGTGTGGGCGGCGATGATCAGCCAGCTCCAGCGGTCGGCCTGCTCGGGTGTGCGGACCCGGGGGCGGGTCCAGCCCAGGGTTTGCTTGAGGAACCGGAAGGTGTGTTCGATGTCGAAGCGACGCAGGAACATTCGCCAGAGCCGGTCGGTGTCGGCGGGTTCACCCTGTGGGCGGGAGGACCACAGCCACACCGGTTTGGGATCCCGGTCGCCGGGGAGGCGGTCCACGGTCAGCCGGATCAGGGTGCCCTCGATGATCGGCAGCTCGCCGTCGTGGGATCGCCACGCGGCGCGGCTGGTCAGGCGGGGGTGCAGCCGGTGCCACGCGCACGCTTGGGCGGTGCCGTAGCGGCTGGTGTCGCTGGTGGTGGTCACGTCAGGTTCGGGATGGGTGGACGGGTCGGCGCACGCGAACTCGGGGCCGTGCTTGGCGGGACGCCCGACCGCGCCCGCTTGGGGGGGTGCGGGGAAGTAGAAGACCCGGTCCGAGCGGACCCGGCCCAGCAGCTGCACCGGCAGGTCGGTGAGCAGATATGCCAGCCGGGTGACGTCGTAGCCGGCGTCGAACACGATCAGGATGTCGGGGTCGCCGGGCCGGTGCTGGTCGGCCTCTCGTAGCCGCTCGACGACCTCGCGGACTTGGGCGGCGGTCACCTCGGTCGGGTCGTCGCACGGGCCCAGCCGTTGCGCGTCGAGGATCGTCGTCCAGGAGGTGCGGCCGGTCTCCAGTGCCGCCACAAACGAGTAGGGCCAGCCGGGAATCATCTGCGCGGATCCTTTGCCGCGTCCATAGACGTGGCAGAACAGCCGGTCGGGGCTGGTCGCCGCGTCCGGGCGCAGCCAGGGGCTGACGTCGACCGCCAGCGTGATCCTGCCGTCGCTGTCGCGGGGTAGCGCCAGCGCGGTCAGCGATAGGCGCAGCCGGCCGATGTCGATCTGCCCGCACGCCAGGCCGTCGTAGAGGGCGCCGTGCCCGCGCCGGTGCTCGGCGGTCAGCGACAACTCGGGCAGCGAGACCACCGGCCCGTCGGCGCACAGCAGCGCGTCGGTGAGCTCGAAGAGCGCGTCGGCGCGGCGGTTTAGGCAGGCGTGGTAGTCGCGGCGGAACCCGGCGAGCACGGTGGCCTCGGCCATCCCCGAATCCTCTCGAGTCGCGTCAATAGCAGACAGTATTAATACTGTCTGCTATTCTGGAAGAGTCCAGCCGACACGCCGATCGGGAGCCGCCCAAAATGCGCGAATCATCCAGTCCGACAGAGCAATTAGCCGAATACGAGCGGCAGTACCGCGACCTCGCCGCGCAACTGGCCGACATCGGGTTCATCGCCAGCGGTACCCTGATCCAACGCCACACCCACTGCGCCAGCCCCGGCTGCCGCTGCCGCGCCAACCCACCCCACCCGCACGGCCCCTACCACCAATGGAGCACCAAGGTCGCCGGCAAGACCGTCAC
>NZ_JBYCLB010000410.1:0-1998 GCF_057473705.1 Mycobacterium sp. TH-M15
GGCGCCACCGGTCACACCCGCCTACCCACACCCCACCCCGACATCTTCCGCAGGCCCCAAGGCCAACTATCCCGCTTACTCGCGGAATCGGGTCAGAGCAGCCGCTTCGCCGGCGTCGACTTCGCCACCAGCGCCGGATCGGCGGTGACGGAGCTGTCGAGCACCTCGTCGATGCGGGCCAGCGCGTCGGCCGGGATCGTCACCCCGGACGCCTTGACGTTCTCGGCGATCTGCTCCGGGCGGGACGCACCCACCAGCGCGGCGGCGACGTTGTCGTTCTGCAGCACCCAGGCGATCGCCAGCTGCGACATCGACAGACCCAGGTCGTCGGCGATCGGGTGCAGTTGCTGCACCCGGGTGAGCATCTCGTCGGTGAGGAACCGCTTGATGAAGTCGGCGCCGCCCTTGTCGTCGGTGGCCCGGGACCCGGCCGGCGGCGGCTGACCGGGCAGGTATTTGCCGGAGAGCACACCCTGGGCCATCGGCGACCAGACGATCTGGCTCAGCCCGAGCTCCCGGCAGGTCGGCACCACCTCGGGTTCGATCACCCGCCACAGCATCGAGTACTGCGGCTGGTTGGAGATCAGCGAGATCCCGAGCTGCCGGGCCAGCGCGTGCGCCTCGCTGATCTGCTTCGCGGTCCACTCGCTGACCCCGACGTAGAGCGCCTTGCCGGCCCGCACGATGTCGGCGAAGGCCTGCATGGTCTCCTCCAGCGGGGTGAACGCGTCGTAGCGGTGCGCCTGATACAGGTCGACGTAGTCAGTCTGCAGCCGGCGCAGCGAGCCGTCGATGCTCTCCAGCATGTGCTTGCGGGACAGGCCGGTATCGTTCTTGCCCAGCGGGGCGGGTCCGACCGGCCAGTACACCTTGGTGAAGATCTCCAGCGACTCGCGGCGGTGACCCTTCAGCGCGGCCCCGAGCACCGCCTCGGCGCGGCCGTTGGCGTAGACATCGGCGGTGTCGAAGGAGGTGATGCCGGCGTCGAGGGCCGCGCGCACGCAGGCGGTGGCGACGTCGTTCTCGATCTGCGAGCCGTGGGTGAGCCAGTTGCCGTAGGTGATCTCGGAGATCTGCAGGCCGGAGTCACCGAGGTAGCGGAATTCCATGGCTCCATCCTGTCGCACTATCCTCGACTTCGTGGGCAAGACAGTCGATCTCGCCAAGCTGGCCGAGGCGCTGCCCGGCTACCAGTTCGCGTTTCTGATCACCGTCGGCGACGACCACCGGGCGCACACCACCGCGCTCACCCCCCGCTACCACGCCGGGGTGTTCGACATCGGCCCGGTCGGTCGGCACGGCCGGGCCAACCTGGCCGGGCACCGCGGCGTCACCCTGGTCTTTCCGTCCCGCGACGTCGCCGAGTACTCGCTGATCGTGGACGGCGACGCCGAGCTGACCGGCGATCCCGCCGACCCGGTGCGGATCACCCCCACCCGGGCCCTGCTGCACCGGGTGTCGACCGGCGACGACGCCTACGACTGCGTGGTGCTCAGCGACGGATGACCCGCGTCGCTCACCGGACCAGTGGTCGGTAGAAGACCAGGCCGTTGCCCTTGTTGTCGTAGCACACGGCTCGGCGCTCGTGCGCGTCGTCGTAGGGACCGTTGACGATGCCGCCGCCGCTGGCCTCGATCGCCTTGGCCGCGCCGTCGACGTCGTCGGTCTTGATCCCGACCACCACCTGGCCGGGCATCGGGTGATCCAGCGCGGTGGCCAACGCGATCGTCACCGTCCCGCCGTCGAGCGCGGCGAAGTGCGCCCCGTCGCGGAACTTCACCGGGATGCCCAGGGTTTCACTGTAGAACCGGATCGATTCGTCCAGATCGTCGGTGGACAGGATGATCATCTTCACTTCGTGATCGCTCATCACTACCTCCATGTGGCTCAGTCGTTTCCAGCCTAGGTGCGTGGGTCAGTAACCGGCGATATCCGGTGTGTCGTTTCTGCGGTTGAACCGGGTGGTCGGCGAGGCTGTCGGTATGGGTTCGATGGCAG
>NZ_JBYCLB010000411.1:0-4786 GCF_057473705.1 Mycobacterium sp. TH-M15
GAAATTTTACATAGTCCAAGTGACGCATGTTTTCTGGGCACAGGCTTCGACAGAGAAACCATAGCTCGTCATAAAGGAGAAGTGCCCCAAATGCACCATCGAGAATTGGATTTGGAGAATCATCCTCGGTGAGCTTGCTGCGGGTGTGCGCCGGGTCGATCTTCTCGTCGACGACGCCGATGTCGATGGCGCTGTCTACCCCGCCGGCGATCCGCTCGTGCTCGGCGGCCAGCTCCTCGTGCAGCGCCTCACGCTCGTGCTCGGGCGCCGCGGCCAGCTTCTTCTTGTGCAGGATGCCGACCGCAGCCTTGGCGCCCATCACCGCGACCTCGGCGTCCGGCCAGGCGAACACCTTGGTGGCGCCCAGCGAGCGGGAGTTCATCGCGATGTAGGCGCCGCCGTAGGTCTTGCGGGTGACCAGGGTTACCCGGGGCACGGTCGATTCGCCGAACGCGTGCAGCAGCTTGGCGCCGCGGCGCACCACGCCGCCCCATTCCTGGCCGACACCGGGCAGGTAACCCGGCACGTCGACGATGACGATCAGCGGGATGCCGAACGCGTCGCAGAGCCGGACGAAACGGGCCGCCTTCTCGGCGCTCTCCGAGTTCAGGCAGCCGCCGAGCCGCAGCGGGTTGTTGGCCAACACCCCGACGCTGCGCCCGGAGAGCCGCCCCAGGCCGACCACCATCGACGGCGCCCACTTGGCCTGGAACTCCTCGAACGCGACCCCGCCTTCGTCCGGGTCGAGCAGCGCGGTGACCAGCGGATGCACGTCGTAGGCGCGCCGCGCCGACTCCGGCAGCAGCGCGTGCAGGTCGATGTCGCCGGCTTCGGCCTTGGTGCGGTCGAAATGCCCCTGCTGGCAGAAGAATCCGACCAGCCGGCGGCCGCGGGCGTAGGCGTCGAGTTCGTCGTCGGCGACGATGTGGCAGACCCCGGACTTCTTGTGGTGGGCCTCCGGGCCGCCCAGCGACGCCATGTCGACGTCCTCACCGGTGACGCTGCGCACCACGTCCGGTCCGGTGACGAAGACCCGGCTCTCCGGCGCCATCACGATGACGTCGGTCAGTGCCGGGCCGTAGGCGGCACCGCCGGCGGCGAACCCGACCACCACCGAGATCTGCGGGATGTACCCGGACGCCCGGATCATCGCCTCGAAGACCTGGCCGACGCCGTGCAACGCCCGCACCCCGTCGGCCAGCCGGGCACCGCCGGAGTGCCAGATGCCCACGATCGGGCTCTGCTCGGCGATCGCGGTGTCGTAGGCGGCGACGATCTGCGCGCAGCCCTCCACGCCCATCGCGCCGCCCATCACGGTGCCGTCGGTGCAGAACGCAATGGTGCGCACCCCGTTGACGGTGCCGGCGGCGGCGAGCACCCCGGACCGGTCGCGTTCGTGCAGCAGCTCTACGCTGCCGTCGTCGAAGAACGTGGCGAGCCGCAGCAGCGGGTCGCGCGGGTCGACGGACTCGTCGACCGGGTCCGGGGCCATGGTCGTCATCGCCGGGTCTCCTTCTCGGTTGGTCTCGCTGCCGGCGTCAGGGCCGGCCGAAGACGAGTGCGACATTGTGCCCGCCGAACCCGAACGAGTTGTTGATCGCGTACTGGTATCTGCCCGGGCGCGGCTTGTCGGCCACCACGTCCAGGTCGATCTCGGGGTCGAGGTGGGCCAGGTTCAGCGTCGGCGGGATCACCTGGTCACGCAGGGTCAGCACGGTCAGGATCGACTCGGCCGCACCGGCCGCGCCGACCGAGTGGCCGATCGCGGACTTGGGCGCGTACACCGCCGCGTTGCCGCCGCCCTGGCCCAGCGCATTGTTGATGGCGTGACTCTCGGCGACGTCGCCGACCGTGGTCGCCGTGGCGTGGGCGTTGACGTGGTCGACGTCCTCGGGTGTGAGGCCGGCCAGTTGGATCGCCCGCGTCATCGCGTATCCGGCCTGCTGGCCGTCCGGATCGGGGGCCACGATGTGGTAGCCGTCGGACGTCACCGCACCGCCCATGAGCCGGGCGATGATGTTCGCCCCGCGGGCTTTGGCGTGCTCCTCGGTCTCGATCACCATCAGGGCACCCGCCTCACCGAAGACGAAGCCGTCGCGGTCCCGATCGAACGGGCGGCAGGCGCCGGCCGGGTCGTCGTTGTTGGTCGACATCACGATGCGCATCTGGGCGAAGCCGGCGATCGGCACCGCCTCGATCCGCTGCTCCACCCCGCCGCAGATCGCGATGTCGGCCTCGCCGAGCACGATCTGCTGCCAGGCCCGGGCGATGGCCTCCGCTCCGGATGCGCACGCCGAAATCGAGGTCAACACCCCGGCTTTGGCTTTGCGGTCAAGCCCGATGGCCGCACCCGCGGCGTTGGGCATGTACTTCTGCACGGTGAGCGGGGAGACCGCCGTGATGCCGCGCTCGCGCATGTCGTCGTAGGCGAAGACCAACTCCTCGGTCGAGCCCAGCCCGGTGCCGACCGACACCATCAGCCGACGGGTGTCGACCTCGGGGGAGCCGGTGTTCTCCCAGACCCGCCGGCCGAGAACCAGCGCCGCCTTCTGCAGGTAGGACAGTCGACGCGACTCGACCCGGGTCAGGGCGGTCTCGAAGGACTCCGGGGTCTCGATCAGGTGACCGCCGATGCGGACCGGGAGGTCGTACCTGGTGACGAAGTCGTCGTCAAGCGTGCGAATCCCGCTCTGGCCGTCCAGCAGTTTCGTCCAGGTGGTCTCCGCGTCGGCGGCCAGCGGGCTGGTCAGGGCGACCCCGGTGACGACGACGTCGGGGAAACCGTTTCCTGTGGTCAGCGTGGACATGGGTGTTGCGAACTTCCTTATATCCGGTCCGGGTTCAGTACCGCCCAAAGGCGAGCGCGACGTTGTGCCCACCGAACCCGAACGAGTTGTTGATGGCGTAGGAGTAGTCACCGTACCGGGGCTCACCGGCGACCACGTCCAGGTCGATCTCCGGGTCCGGTGTCTCGTAGTTCAGCGTCGGCGGGATGACCCCGTCGCGCAGTGAGAGCACGGTCAGCACCGACTCCAGCGCACCGACCGCCCCGATGGAGTGGCCCAGCGCCGACTTCGGCGCGTACACCGCGGCGTGCTCGCAACCGGCGACCCGGATCGCGTTGGCCTCGGCGGTGTCGCCGATCGGGGTGGCGGTTCCGTGCGCGTTGACGTGGTCGATGTCCTTGGCGGACAGGCCCGCCAGCTCCAGCGACCGGGTCATGGCCCGGCCGGCCCGCAGACCGTCCGGCGCCGGGGCAACCATGTGATAGGCGTCCGAGGTGATGCCGGCGCCCATCAGCCGGGCCAGCGGCTTGGCGCCGCGCGCCTTGGCGTGCTCTTCGGTCTCGATGATCATCATCGCGCCGGCCTCACCGAACACGAAGCCGTCGCGGTCCTTGTCGAACGGCCGCGACGCCTTCTCCGGCTCGTCGTTGCGGGTCGACATGGCGCGCATCATCGAGAACGCCGCGATCGGCAGCGCCTCGATCACGCCTTCCACGCCACCGCAGACGACGAAGTCGGCGTCACCCATGACGATCTGGCGCCACGCGTGGGCGATCGCCTCCGAGCCCGACGAGCAGGCCGACACCGGGGTGATCACCCCGGCCCGGGCGCCGAGCTGCAGGCCGACCACCGCGGCGGCGCCGTTGGGCATGATCATCTGAACGGCCAGCGGCGACACCTTGCGCGGGCCGCCCTCGTTCATCAGGTCGTAGGTCTCGACGATCTTCTCGCCGCCACCCAGCCCGGTGCCGATCACGACCGAGAACCGGTCCGGGTCGACCTCGGGGGAGCCGGCGTTCTCCCACAGCCGGGTGGCGACCAGCTTGGACATCCGCTGCACGTAGGACATCCGGCGCAGGTCCAGTCGGCCCATGTGGTCGTCGACCGGGTCCTTGAGGTGCCCGCCGATCTTGACCGGCAGGTCCCACTTGGTGACGTACTCGTCCTCGAGGACGTGGATGCCGCTCTCGCCGGCCAGCAGACCCTTCCAGGTGCTCTCGGCGTCCGCCGCGATCGACGTGGTGGCCTCAACGGCGGTTACCACCACATCGGGGTACCCGCCGTTGGCCGTTGAAGGCGCCGGCGCCGTGCTCACTTGTTCTCCGCGGCGAACTTCTCGCGCAGCGCGGCGGCGGCCTCGGGGTTCTCGGCCTCGAGCTTCTGGATGTAGTTCACGACGTCGCCGACGGTGCGCAGCCCGGCCAGGTCCTCGTCCGGGATCTTCACGCCGTACTTGTCCTCGGTCTGCACCGCGATCTCGACCATCGACAGCGAGTCGATGTCCAAGTCGTCGATGAACGACTTCTCCATCGTCACCTCGGACGGCTCGATACCGGTCACCTCTTCGATGATCTCGGCGATGCCGGCGATGATTTGCTGCTGTTCTTCCGTGGTGGCCACTACGGCTCCTTCGTAATCGGTTGTGCTACTTGAAAAGATCGTGCGTATGTGGTTGTCCTGGCGGTGACGTGGCCTGCTACAGCTGCGCCAACCCGTCCAGGTCTGCGGGTGATTTGACGGCGTGCGTCGGAACCCCCCGAAGTTCGCGTTTGGCGATGCCGGTGAGCGCTCCCGCGGGGGGAAGCTCAACGACCGCCGTGACGTCGAGACCGCGGATGGTCTCCATGCACAGGTCCCAGCGCACCGGTCGGGTCAGCTGGGCGACGAGCTGCTCCATCGCCGCGGCCGCCGAGGTCAGCGCCGCCCCGTCGAAGTTGGAGAGCAGGGTGACGGTGGGCTCTCCAGTTTCGACCCGCTGCGCCGCGGCGGTGTAGCCGTCC
>NZ_JBYCLB010000412.1:0-6334 GCF_057473705.1 Mycobacterium sp. TH-M15
CGCGACCGGGTCTGGCAGCATCCCGACCTGCTTCCCGCGGCAGCGGACCTCGACGACCCGGCCGAGTTCATCGATCGGGTCATCGGCGGCGACACCAGCGGGATCGACAGCGCGATCGACCAGGCGATCGCCGAGTTCGAGAGGCAGGCTCCCCCGGACGAGCCGGGCGACACCAACAGCCCGTAGCCCGGCCGCCCCGGATGCCCGGGCGGTGGTCGAACCTGGGCCGCGGCAAAATTCCCTGAGCGGAATCTGTGCGTTGCCGCTTGTAAGACTCAAATTTGTCACTTAGTCTTCGATGACTAAACGAGTCGTCCCAGAAAGAGATCTCATGTATCTAAAACATCGCGCTTATCCTGCGGCTGCTGTCGCCGCCCTGCTCGGCGTCGCCGCGGTCATCGGCGGCCCGGCGCCGGTGCCCGGCCCGAATCCGCACGCGGTCGACATCCTGCTCACCGCCGTCGACGCCGATCCGACCGACATCGTCATCGACTTCGTCCGGCACGGGCAGACGACCAGCGCCGGGTTCGCCGCGGTCGCGTCACAGGGGCTGCCCGGGCATCCGCTCAGCGAGCTCGGCTACCAGGAGGCGCAAGAGGTCGGGGAGAAACTCTTCCACGAGTTCGGCGGCCCGAACGGTGTCGCCGGCATCTTCATCGGGCAGAACCAGCGGATGGGCGAGACGGCGGCGCCGTTCGCCAGCCTCGAGCACATGACCCCGCAGGAGGTGGGACCGTCGCCCACCGACCTGGCCGGGCTGGACGAGATCGGCGGCGGCGTCTACGCCGAGGCGCCGACCAACAGCCCCGGCGACATCGCCTACGAGCTGACCGTGCTGGCCTGGATACTCGGGCTGCGCTCGGTGCCGCTGCCCGGCTCCAACGACTACATCGGGATGCAGTTCGAGGAGAACTTCGGCGGCGCGGTCGACAGCATGTACCAGCACGCCACCGATATCGCCGACCCGGTAATCAGCGCGAACGGCCACATCACCGACGTGGCGTTCTCCGGCGAGGCGGCGATCAGCACCTGGACGCTGATGAACGTCGACAACCCCGACATCGCGATCCTGTTGCCCGCCTTCATCGATTCGCTCTCCGACGGGGCGCAGGGCTTCCTGCCCAACGTCGGCCAGGTCGAGATCGAGGGGAACCCCACCGACGGGTGGACGTTGCTGAGCTTCAACGGAACGGCCATGCCGGCGGATCCGGGCTTGCTGACCGAGCTGGTCGTGGACCTGCGCAACCTGATCACCGCACCGCAGCAGGCCGCCTACAACGTTTTCGAGGCGCTGCTCACCGGCGATTCGACCACCATCGACGATGCGCTGCAGGCCGGCCTGAAAAGCGTCGGCGACGCGATCGGCCAGTTCCCCGGGTCGGTGATCGGCGACATCGTGGACCAGGTGAAGAACCTCGGCACCGATGTCGCGGGCGGGCAGACGTTCACCGACGCGTTCGACGCGACGATCCTCGGGTTGGTCGGCGGTGCCGGCTGACCGCCCTGTGGAGAACTGACTCTCGCCGACGCGGTGGCCGTGGCAGTGTCGGAGCGTGACCGCCGCAGTCGACCAGTACGTCCTCGACCCCGCGCTGCCGGTGCTGCTGCGCCCGGACGGGACGGTGCAGGTGGGCTGGGATCCGCGCCGCGCGGTGCGAATCCGGCCACCCCGGGGGCTGACCGCCACCCGGCTGGCCGCGCTGCTGCGGTCCATGCGGTCACCGGTGGCCGGCGCGACCCTGCACCGCCGGGCCGTCCGGGACGGCCTGGCCGACGCCGGTCAGCTGACCGCGCTGGTCGCCGCCCTGGTCGATGCGGGTGTGGCGACCCGGGACGCCACCGAGGACCCGCCCCGGCGCGCCCGGTCGGCGTCCATCCGAATCCACGGCCAGGGGCCGTTGTCGGACCTGCTCGCCGAGACGCTGCACCGCTCCGGCGCGCGGATCCGGCGCAGCAGCCAGCCGCACGCCGTGCTGGGCACCGCCGGCACCGACCTGGTGGTGCTGGCCGACTACCTGGTCGCCGACCCGCGGATGGTGCGCGAGCTGCACGCCGGCGGTGTCCCGCACCTTCCGGTGCGGATCCGCGACGGCACCGGGCTGGTCGGCCCGCTGGTGATTCCCGGGGTGACCAGCTGCCTGGGCTGCGCGGACCTGCACCGCCGGGACCGGGACGCCGCCTGGCCGGCGGTGGCCGCCCAGCTTCGCGACACGGTCGGCACCGCGAACCGGGCGACCGTGCTGGCCACCGCCGCCCTGGCGTTGGGCCAGGTCAACCGGGTGATCGCCGCGGTGCGCGGCACGGCCACGGCCGGCGATTGCGGGCCGCCGCCGACGTTAGACACCACCTTGGAGGTCGACCCGGCCGGCGGGTCGGTCGTGGCGCGGCACTGGGCCCGGCACCCGCTGTGCGGCTGCTGATAACCGGAGCGGTGACCACGATCGCGGCCCGTCGTGGATGATGGAGCCGTGGCAGACATCAAACGCGGCAGCGCGGCCCGTAACGCCAAGCTGGCCAGCCTGCCGGTCGGCATCGCCGGGCGGGCCGCACTCGGACTGGGCAAGCGGCTGGCCGGCAAGTCGAAAGACGAGGTCACCACCGAGCTGATGGAGAAGGCGGCCAACCAGCTGTTCACCGTCCTCGGTGAGCTCAAGGGCGGCGCCATGAAGGTCGGTCAGGCGCTGTCGGTGATGGAGGCCGCCATCCCGGCGCAGTTCGGCGAGCCCTACCGCGAGGCGCTGACCAAGCTGCAGAAGGACGCCCCGCCGCTACCGGCGGCCAAAGTGCACCGGGTGCTCGACGCCCAGCTGGGCACCAAGTGGCGGGCCCGGTTCAGCTCGTTCGACGACACACCGGTCGCCTCGGCCAGCATCGGCCAGGTACACCGGGCGACCTGGGCCGACGGCCGCCAGGTGGCCGTCAAGATCCAGTACCCCGGCGCCGACGAGGCGCTGCGCGCCGACCTGAAGACGATTCGACGGGTCACCGGCATCTTCAAGCAGCTGGCCCCCGGGGTCGACGTCCAGGGCGTGGTCGACGAGCTGATCGAGCGCACCGAGATGGAGCTGGACTACCGGCTGGAGGCCGACAACCAGCGCATCTTCGCCAAGGCCTACGCCGGCCACCCGCACTTCCTGATCCCGCACGTGGTGGCCAGCGCCCCCAAGACGGTGATTCAGGAGTGGATCCAGGGCGTCGGCATGGCCGAGATCATCCGCAACGGCACCGTCGAACAGCGTGACCTGATGGGCACCCGGCTGGCCGAGTTCACCTGGGACGCCGCCCGCCGCCTGGAACTGATCCATGGTGACGCCCATCCGGGCAACTTCATGCTGATGCCGGACGGCCGGATGGGGGTAATCGACTTCGGTGCGGTGGCCCCGATGCCCGGCGGGTTCCCACCGGAGTTGGGTGAGGCGGTCCGCTTCGCCCACAGCAAGGACTACGACCGGGTCATCGCGGTGATGCGCCGGGGCGGATTCATCCAGAAGGGCCAGGAGGTGTCGGTCCGGGAGATCGACGAGATGCTGCGCCAATACGTCGAGCCGGTGCAGGTCGACGTGTTCCATTACACCCGCAGATGGCTGCAACGGATGGCCGGCAAGCAGCTGGAACGCCCGGTGGAGCAGCTCAAGACCGCGCGCCAGCTGGACCTACCACCGAAGCTGGCGATGCCGATGCGGGTGCTTGCCTCGACCACGGCGATCCTGTGCCAGTTGGACGCGCACGTGCCCACCAGGGCGCTCTCCGAGCAGTTCGTCCCGGGCTTCGCCGAGCCGGACGTCGAGGCGGAGGGCTGAGCCCAACGGCCAACGCGGCCCGGCTGCGTCTGTGATCATGAACGGGTGGCGGACATCACCCGTGGCCGCGCGGCCCGTAACGCCAAACTGGCCAGGCTCGCGGTCAACGTCGCCGGCTGGGAGGCGTTGAGCGCGCTGAATCGACTGGTCGGCAAGTCGAAAGACGAGGTCAGCGCCGAGCTGATGGAGAAGGCGGCCGATCAGCTGTTCACCGTCCTCGGCGAGCTCAAGGGCGGCGCCATGAAGGTCGGCCAGGTGCTGTCGGTGCTGGAGGCCGCTGTTCCCGAAATTCGGCGAGCCCTACCGCGAGGCGCTGACCAAGCTGCAGAAGATCGTCGACGCGCCGGCCCGGGTGGGGATGCTGCACGGCGACGCCCATCCGGGCAACTTCATGCTGGTGCCCGACGGCCGGATGGGCGTGATCGACTTCGGCGCGGTAGCACCGCTGCCGGACGGCCTACCCGTGGACCTCGGCACCATCCTGCGGCTGGCCCGCGACAAGAGCTACGACGAGTTGCTGCCGGTGGCCGAGGAGTTCGGGTTCATCCAGCAGGGTCAGCAGGTCTCGATCGACGACGTCGAATACCAGCTCCGCCAATATGTCGAGCCGGTCGAAGTGGACTTCTTCCACGTCACCCGCGGGTGGCTGCAGCGGATAACCGCGACACCGCTGCAGCGGCCGATCGGCCCGCAGGTGAAGGTGGCGCTCCAACTCGACCTCCCGCCGAACCTGGCCATGCTGTTGCGGGTAGTTGGCTCGGCGACCGCGATCCTCTGCCAGCTGGACGCGCACGTCCCGGTCGATGCGCTGGCGCGGGATCTGCTGCCCGGCTACGCCGAACCCGACCCGGTGGTGGACTGAGCCTCAGGCCGCCACCGGCTCCTTGCGCGGTCGACCCCGCGGCCGTTTGCGGCCGATGACCGCGCCGCGGCGCAATATCTCACCGCCCCACACCCCCCACGGTTCAGCGCGGTCCAGCGCCGCGGCCAGACACTCGCGCCGGATCGGGCAGCCCGCGCAGAGCGCCTTGGCCCGCTCCAGCTCCGCCGGGTCCTCGGCGAAGAACAGCTCGGGGTCGCGATTGCACGGCAGCTCCAGCGGCTTACCGGTGCGGGCTGTCGGTGTCGGTGTCGGTGTCGACATGGTTGGTCACCTGCTTTCCTGGTCGGGCGGATCCGGGGCCAGGTGGCCGGTGGAAAAAAGATGGCCACGGATCCTTGGTCGGGTCCGTGGCCTCGGGATGGATCGAGGGTTAGGGCGAATCCCGACGCACGGACGCGTCGACGGCGGCGGCATGCCACGCCGTCGCGGCGGCGTGGCGGATGCCGGCCGGGCGTACCTCGAGGGCGCTGAACGTGGTCACGGTGGTAGAGGTTAACCGGCGGCGGCCGGGGCGGCAAACGGTTTTTGCGGGTTCGGCGCTCAGCCGCGGCCGCGGACCATGTCGAGCACGTCGGAGCCGAACTGCTCGAGCTTGCGCGCGCCGATGCCGGGGATGGCGACCAGCGCGGTCTCGTCGGTGGGCCGCAGCTCGGCGATGGCGGTGAGGGTGTTGTCGGTGAAGACGATGTAGGCCGGGACCTTCAGCTCGGTGGCGATGCGCAGCCGCCACTCCTTGAGCCGGGTCAGCAGCTCGGTGTCGATCTCGGCGCCGCAGGTCTCGCACCGGCGCAGCATGATCGCGGCCGAGCTGGTCAGTACCCGGTTGCAGACCCGGCAGTGCTGCGGGCCGCCGCGGGCCCGCCGGCGGCTCGGTGCCGCATTGGCGGCGGTCTGCGGTGCGATGCCAGTGAGGAATCGGGACGGCTTGCGGCTGGCCCGCCCGCCCGGGGCGCGGGCCAGCGCCCAGCTCAGCGCCAGGTGTTCCCGGGCCCGGGTCACCCCGACGTAGAGCAGCCGACGTTCCTCCTCGACCGCCTCGCTCTCCGGGCCGTGCGCCAGGGCGTGCGAGATGGGCAGCGTCCCGTCGGCCAGCCCGACCAGGAACACCGCGTCCCACTCCAGCCCCTTGGCGGCGTGCAGCGAGGCCAGCGTGACGCCCTGAACCGTCGGCGGGTGCCGGGCGTCGGCGCGCTGGCGCAGCTCGACCAGCAGGCCCGGCAGGTTGAGTTCGGGGCGTTGGGCGGCCTCCTCGTCGACCAGCTCGGCCAGCGCGGCCAGCGCCTCCCAGCGTTCCCGCGCCTTGGCGCCGGCCGGGGGCTGGGCGGTCAGCCCCAGCGGTTCGAGCACGGTGCGCACGACCTCCGGCAGGCCGGCGTCACCGGTACTGTGGTCCCGCTGGGCGGCCCGCTGCAGCGCCACCAGTGACTGGCGGATCTCCTGGCGGGTGAAGAAGCCCTCCCCGCCGCGGACCTGGTAGGCGATGCCGGCCTCGGTCAGCGCCTCCTCGTACACCTCCGACTGGGCGTTGATCCGGTAGAGCACCGCGATCTCGGCCGCCGGGGTGCCCGACTTCACCAGCCGAGCAATCGATTTGGCGACCGCGGCGGCTTCGGCGTCTTGGTCGGGGTGCTCGTGAAACGACGGCTCCGGG
>NZ_JBYCLB010000413.1:0-6136 GCF_057473705.1 Mycobacterium sp. TH-M15
GCGGTGACCACGATCGAGGCCGTCATCGCGAGCGCGACGGGCGCCATGCTCGGGGGCGTGGTGTCCATCGCGATCATCGGGGTCGTGGCGCGGGCCGCGCTTGTCGATGTGGGAGCTGTTGTCCCGCTGATCTTCCCGGCGACCGACGCGACCGGGTACGCGATCCTCGCCGTCTTGTCGGCGGTTCTGGCGGCGGTCGGTCCGGCGTGGCAGACCACCCGGGCCGGGCTGGCGGCGCAGTTGCGCGACGAGTAGCGGGCCCCTCAGAAACGGTAGGTCGTGCAACCGACCTGGAGTCCGGAGCCCACACTGACGATCAGCCCGACGTCGCCGGCCTTGACCAACTCGTGCTGCCAGGCATGCTGCAAGCCCTGGGGGACCGACGACGAAAACGGGTCGCTGTCGGTAACCGGAACGACGAAAAGCGAACTCGCGATACCCAATCGGGCGGCCAAGTCCTCGCGCTCGGACGGCGACAGATGCGGGGGGAACACCGCGGCGATATCGGACGGGTCGATCCCCTCGAGCTTGAGCAATTCGCCCACCGCGTTGGTGATGATGTCCAGATAGTGCGTGGACAACTCCGGGTCGCGGTCGATCTCGAGCCAGGTGCGGCCGTCTTCGTGGCGGGTGAAGGTGGTGAGCGCCTCGGCGTATTCGGGGTAGTGGCGGAACACGAACCGGCCGAACCCCTTGTCGCCGTCGGTCGGTGACAGGATCACCGCCGACCCCGTCTCGCTCAGGCCGTAGCCGGGGTGGCTGGCGCTGCCGGCGTTGTTCTCGGTCTCCGAGGCAACGACCATGGCGTGCAGGGTTTTTCCGGCGCCGATCATCTGGACGGCCACCTGGCAGGCGTTGAGGAATCCGACCGCGCCGTTGAACACGTCGAAGGCGAGCGTCTTGGCGCCGTCCGGGGATCGGATGTCGTCGTTGATCCCGAGCTCACCGGCAACCAGTGCGGCGATGGCCGGCTCGCTGATGAACTCATCCCGATAGACGCCGGCGTGGATGACCAGGCCGAGCCGGTCGCGGTCCAGGCCGGTCCGATCGAGGCACGCTGCGGAGGCCCGGGTTGCCAATTCCACCGAGCCGCACGACCCGGGGCGGCCGGCCGGGATGGTGCCGACGCCCGCGATGCCGACCGCCGGGGGCGGGGCCGGCGCCAGCTTCGCGGCGTCGCGCGGCGCCTGCAGGCCGTGCTGGTCGTCGGAACCGCGGCGCAGTCGGTCGGGCAGGTCGTCGAAGGTGTACAGCGCGGCGCCCACGGTCTGACCCGAGGCGCTGATGCCGAACACGACGTTGTCGCCGGACCTGATCCGGTTGCTCAGGATATGGTCTTTGAGAGCAATGAAATGCGTTGTGCTGGCAGTATTTCCACGCTCGGCCAAGTTGTAGATGGTGTTGCCCGGGTTGGCGGATCCCTCGCCGAACATCCGATTCACCGCGCCGACCGCGTCGTTGATCGACGATTCCGACGTCTGGTGCATCACGATGTGATCGCAGTGCTCCGGACGCCATCCGTGGCGTCGCATCACGCCGGCGACGTAGGGCACCGCGGCCTGCACCGCGATCGCGGTCGCCGCGATCGAGTCGACCGTCATGATCGCACCACCCGCTGGCCCGCCGGTGGCTTTCGCGATGCACATGGGGGCGTATCGACTCAGCGTGGCGATGTCGATGTCGTGGAAGCCGGCGCGGTTGTTGGGGCCGCGTTCCAGAATCACCGCGGCGCCGGCATCCCCGACCGTCAGACACGCGAGTCGCGGATCCATCGGCCCTTCGATTTCGCGTTGCGCGGTCTCGCTGATGTGGGTGATGTACTCGCCGCTGACCACCATCGCGCGCCCGATAAGCCCGGTCTGCAGAAAGGCGTCGGCAATCGCTATCCCGGTGAACATTCCCGCGCACGCGTTGGTGATGTCGAAGGCCACGGCGTTGTCCAGGCCGCACTGATCCCGCAGTCGCGCAGCGGTGCTGGGCTCGAACACGAATTTCTGGTCGGGCCCGTCGCAGCGGGAAATGCTGCACGAGATCAGCAGGTCGATCTCCGCCGGCCGATAGCTCGACCGGGACAAGCAGTCGGCCACCGCTTGGCGGGCCAGGTCGATGGAGAATTCACCATCGGCCACCATCCGGCGGTTCTTGATCCCGGTCAGCTTCTCCAGCGGTATCCCGATGTCGTTGGCACACCCGGCCAGCAGGTCGGCGGTCGAGACCACCGTGAAAGGCAAATAGGTGCCGATGCTTTCGATCACCGTGTTGCGGGTCGGCGGACTAACCGCCGGCAGCGGCCGCGCTTCGGTGTCCACGCTGATGTCGGCTGACGCGGCGGGCGCCGCCTGAGCGGGACTGCTTTCCGCCGCGGCCCCGAACTCCGTGGCCAGTTCGGCGATGGTGCCGAACAAGAAGACCGACTCCGGCTTGAGCGGCAGGCCGGCCGCCTGTGCGCGGACCGCGACCTCCAGGCTGTGCGTCGATGCCCCGCCGAGCGCGAAGAAGTCGTCGTGGACGCCGATCCGTTCGACGCCGAGCACCCTGCGCCAAATCTCGGCCAGCACCTGCTCGGTTCGGTTGCGCGGCGCGACGAACTCCCGCTCGCGCTGCACCGCGCCCGAGCCGGTGGCGACCAGAGCGCGCCGGTCGACCTTCCCGCCCGAGGTGCGCGGCAACTCGCCGGTCACGACGAAGTGGGCCGGCAGCATGGCCGCCGGAAGCCACTCGAGCAGGAAACGCCGTAGCTGCGGGGTGGTCGGCCCGGGCTCGGTCGCCGAAGTGATGTGCGCAGTCAACTGAGTGTGGCCGCGTTCGTCGGTCGCGGCGACCACCACGGCCTCACTCACGCCGGGATGCCTGCTCAACGCGACCTCGACCTCGCCTGGCTCGATCCGGACACCGCGGATTTCCACCTGACCGTCCAGGCGGCCCAGGTAATCGATGTTGCCGTCAGCCCGATAGCGGGCCAAATCGCCTGTGCGGTAGAGCATCCCGCCCCGACGGAACGGATCGGCGACGAACCGGGTGGCCGTCGCCTCGGGTTGACCGGCATAGCCGGAGCCCACGCCCACTCCGCCGATATACAGTTCGCCGGGCACGCCTACCGGCACCGGTTGGAGATGGCCGTCGAGCAGATGTACCTGGACGTTGGCGATCGGCCGCCCGATCGGAACCGCTGCGCCGGGCGCGCCGCGCCTACAGTGCGCATAGGTGGCGGTGACGGCCGCCTCGGCGGGCCCGTACTCATTCCACAATTCGACGTCGACGGTGTTCAGGAAGCGCTGAGCGAGGTCGTTGGGCAAGGCCTCGCCGCCGCACGTCACCCGCCGCAGTGCGGTGCAGTCTCGCAGACCGGGCTCGCGGAGCCACGACTGCAGCATGGATGGCACGACGTGCACGATCTGGGTGATCCGCTGTGCGGCAATGGTGTCGACGAGGTAGGCGGCGTCGCGATGTCCGTCGGGTCTGGCGATCACCAGCCGCGCGCCGACGATCAACGGCAAGAAAATCTCCGCCAGCGACGCGTCGAAGGTCACCGGGGTGTGGTGCAGCACCCGGTCGCGGGCGTCGAGTCGGTAGTTCGCCTGCATCCAGAGCAGCAGGTTGGCCAGGCCGCCGTGGGTGTTGAGTACCCGTTTGGGGACCCCGGTGGAGCCCGAGGTGTGGACGACGTAGGCGAGTCCGTCCGGCCGCGTGACCGGGCGCGACGCGCGGGTGCCGGTTTCCGGTGACGCGATCGGCAGCTCCAGGCAGAGACGGTGACCGTCGAAGTCCTTGAGTAGCGGCAGGTTTCGCTGGTGGGTGATGACCAGCGGGGAGCCGGAGTCAGCCGCCATCGCGGCGATGCGGTTGGCGGGCTGCCCCGGGTCCAGCGGCATGAACGCCGCGCCGGACTTCGCCACCCCGAGTAGCGCCACCACCAGGTCTTCGCCGCGGTCCAGCAGCACCACGACGATACTTTCCGGGCCCACGCCGAGGCTTTGCAGCCGGCCCGCCAAATCATCTGCGCGCCGGTCGAGTTCGGCGTAGGTCAGCTCGTGGTCACCGAATGCCACTGCGATCGCCGACGGCTGGCGCCGCGCCGCCGCGGTCACCATGGCGGGCAACGAGTCCGGGGCCTCGTAGCGGACGTCGGTCTCGTTCCACGTCGCCTGCCGTGAGATTTCCGCGTCGGTGCGGATCGGCAGCGTCGACAGGCGGCGGTCTGGACCGGCGGCGATGCCGCCGAGCAACGTGGTGAAGTGCTCGGCCATCCGCTCGATCGTCGCATCGTCGAACAGGTCGGTGTTGTACTGCAGGACGCACAGCAGTTCGCCGTCCTGTTCGCCCATCAGCAGCATCAAGTCCAGCGGTGCACCACCCTGCCCGATGTGGGTCGTGGTGAAATCCAGCGTCGCCGGGCCGGCGGCCGTGCCCTCTTGGAAGCGGCGGGTCTGCTCCCACGCGAACGAGACCTGGAACAGCGGTGTGTGGCTGAGGTCACGGGCCGGATCCAGCCTTTCGACGAGTAGCGTGAACGGAAAGTCCTGGTGCTCAAGTGCTTCCAGGACAGTGGTTTTGACTCGGCCCAGCAGCGACGTGAAGGTCGGGTCACCGCTCACGTCGGGTCGCAGCACCACCGGGTTGGCGATGTAGCCGACCACGCTGGCCAGCCCCGGGTGGTCGCGACATCCGAACGGCGAGCCGATCAGCAGATCTTCCTGCCCGCTGTAGCGGTGCAGCAGCGCGGCGTAGGCCGCGAACAACGTCATATACGGGGTGGCGCCGGCGTCGCGGCCCACCTCCTTGAGCCGGGCGGTCAGCGCCCGGTCGACGGTGAAGCGGTGCACCGCACCGCGGTACGTCTGTACCGCGCCCCGCGGCCGGTCGACGGGCAACCGGAGCAGCGGTGTGTCCCCGGCCAGCTGACGGCTCCAATACCGCCAGTGCCGGTCGCCCTCAGCTCCCTGGATGGCCCGGGTGTGATCGCGCGCGTAGTCGACATAGCGCATCGGTGGTGGTGGCGGCGGCGGTGCGCCGTGCTCGGCGGCATACAGCTGCCGGAGCTCGTCGAGGATCAGGTCGATCGACCACATGTCCACGGCGATGTGATGCAGCGTCAGCACCAGCAGGTGCTCGCCCGGACCCTGTGCGATCAGGTGGAACCGCACCACCGGTCCGGTGCGCAGGTCGAAGGGGCGATCGGCTTCCCGTCGCAGCCATCGTTGCGTCTCTTCGGGATTCAACTCGAGCTGGTCGACGCGCACCCGCAGCCGAGGGTGGACCAGCTGAACTGGCCGGCCGTCGCGCGTGGTGTAGGTGGTCCGCAGGATGTCATGCCGGTCGACCAGCGCCTGGGCCGCGGCCTCGAGTGCGGCCACGTTGAGCTGGCCGCGGATCTGTCCGGCGTAGCTGATCGTGTAGGCGGGGCTGCCGGGCGCGAGCTGGTAGAGGAACCACAGCGACCGCTGACCATAGGAGAGGGGATATGCCGACGCCGAGGCTTCCGCCTTCTCCATCAGCAGGCGTGCCAGCAGTACCCGCTTTTCGTCGGCGGACAGGCCCGCGAGCTCATCCGTCATCTTGCCCCTCCCTTGTTGCGAGAACGTCGCGCAACAGCGCGTCGACGTCGTCGTCGGAAATGTCGGGAAGCCGGCCCAAAGCATCCAGCCATTTCGCGTCAGAGCCATTGGTGCCGTGAATGATTGGCGCATTGTCCGGCGCAGCGGGGGTGGGTTCGGCCGTGCTGCCGGACAATTGCCCGGCGAGCCATCCGGCCAGCCCGGTGAGGCTCATACCGTCCAGCAGTCGGACAACCGGCACCACGACCCCGCAGTCGCGGTCGATCTGAGCGCGCAATTCCACGGCGACCAGCGAGTCGACACCGAGTTGGTGCAGCGGCGATTCGACGTCCACCTGTGACGGCGCCAGACCGAGCTTTCCGGCCGCTTGTGCGCCCAGGTACGACTTGAGCAGTCGACGGCGTTCGGCGTCGTCGGCGCGCAGCACCGTGGCGCGCACGTTGTCAGGGCGCTCGTACGGGTCGCGGTCGGACGGCGTGCCGAGCAGGTCGGCGGTCAGCGAAGGGGTCATCCGCAGCACGGCGACCTGAGTGGCCGACGAGCGGAGCAGCTTCGCCAGCGTCCGCACACCGTCGGCCGCC
>NZ_JBYCLB010000414.1:0-1609 GCF_057473705.1 Mycobacterium sp. TH-M15
AGAGCCCCTCGGCGTCGAGCAGTTGGCGTAGCCGTTCGATCCGAGCCAGCAGCTCGCCGATGCCGACGGCCCGGATCTCGCTGAGCCGCAACGAGAAGGTTCCCCGGCGGGTGTAGAAATTGGGCCGGCCGCAGACCACCACCTGGGTGCCTTCGGTCAGCTCGACGGGTGACCGGCTGACCAGGTCACGGCCGCAGGTCACGCTCAGCGACATGTCGGCGGCCGGGTCGCGAAGCACCATGAACACGGTGCCGGGCCGCTCCGTGATCTGGGTCAGCTGACCCTCCACCCAGACCGCACCCAGCTTCTCGATCCAGCCCGCGACCCGGACGGCGACCGCGCGGACCGGGAACGGGTTCTCCGGGGAGCTTCCCGGCGCAGCTGCGGTCACTTCGCGGTCGCGCGGGTGATCCTGTTGGCCAGCAGGGTCTGAAACGGTGCCCGCGCCTTGGTGGCTTCCTCGTAGGCCAGCAGCGCCTCCAGGTCGGCGACGCCGAGGTTGCTCAGTCGGGCCCGCAGCTGGGCCAGGGTCAGCGTTCCGTAGCCGAGCTCGACGGCCACCGCGGGCTCCGGGACGGCCTGGCCGGCCCGGGTGGGCGTGGTCTCGCCGGTCGGCGAGGCCGGTTGGCCGGCGCCGTCGCCGGCGCCGTCGTCGAAGGAGTAGAGCGCGAACCGTCCCTCGCCCCGGTGGTCCGGGTCGGCGCCGGCCGGCTCGGCGGCCGTCCCGGCCGGCGCCTGACCACTCTCCAGGTCGTCGTCGAACTGCGCCCACGCCGGTTGCTCGTCCTTCGGCGGGAACAGCGTCTCCAGGGTCGAGTCGCCCTTGACGGCCAGCTCCGCCAGACCCTGCTGCCAGCGCATGACGAAATGCGCCGTCTGGCTCATCAACGTCACCGGGTAGGTCAGCACGGTGTGCGGCAATCGCTTGGTCTCCTCGACGGCGACGGTCACCGCGCCCACCAGCAGCCGGACTCCATATGGTGCAGTACCCATGGGTGACAGCCTGCCTTAACCTCCGGTCAACGCCAAGCGGGCCAGCGTCACCTGGCGTGGCCACCGCGGCGGAACGTACCCTGATTGCCATGCCGGCACTCAACGTGGGAACGCCCGGGACCGAGGTGTCCGCAGCCGGTGTCGGGACCGGCAAGCGGGTGCTGCTGGCCGAGCCCCGCGGCTACTGCGCCGGCGTGGACCGGGCGGTCGAGACGGTCGAGCGTGCCTTGGAGCAGCACGGCGCGCCGGTCTACGTCCGACACGAGATCGTGCACAACAAGTACGTGGTGGAGACGCTGACCAACAAGGGCGTGGTCTTCGTCGACGAGGCCGAGGAGGTGCCCGAGGGCGCCATGGTGGTGTTCTCCGCGCACGGGGTGGCCCCGACCGAGCACACCACCGCCGCCGAGCGCGGCCTGCGGGTCATCGACGCGACCTGCCCGTTGGTCTCCAAGGTGCACAACGAGGCCAAGCGGTTCGCCCGGGACGGCTACGAGATCCTGCTGATCGGTCACACCGGCCACGAAGAGGTCATCGGCATCACCGGCGAGGCGCCCGAGCATGTGCGCCTGGTCGACGGGCTGGACGCGGTGGACGCGGTGACGGTGCGGGATCC
>NZ_JBYCLB010000415.1:0-2436 GCF_057473705.1 Mycobacterium sp. TH-M15
ACAACACCGCCCGCCTCATCGCCGCCCGGCGACCCCGATGAACATGCCCCGCCGCAGGACCCGCACCGTCACGCCACAGCCGGAGCGCCGCCGAACAACCCAGCGAAACCGAGTTGACCTGCACCATCTGCCCGCCAGCCATGATCGGGAACCTAAACCGAGCCGACCAACGCCGCAACTCACCCCGTCGATCCGAACCCGACCCACTGATCGCCATGGCACAGACGGCGACCGTGGCGCTGTTCCGCCAGGCGCGAGCGGATGGAACGCCAACAGCCAATACGGCGAGCAGCATTCGTGACCTGGCGGTCCAACCGGGATATTGGCCGCAGCGATATTGGCCGCAGCGCCACCCCGAGTTCACCCTCGGTCCGGCCGCCGACCGGCCGCCGGTGCGTACGATTTCCTCGTGTCCGTCACGTCCGCGCTGCTGCTCGCCGGTGTCGCCGCCGTTGCGGCGCTGACGCTGGGCGCGACCGTGGGCACCCAGGTGGCCCGCGGGTTCGCCGAACGCCGGCGGCGGGAGGCGGCCGAACGGGCCGGGATCACCGTGGGGCAGATGCTGCAGCGCATCGTCGAGCTGGCACCGACCGGCACCGCGGTGGTCGACGCCCACCGAGACGTCGTCTACCGCAACGACCGGGCGGAAGAACTGGGCCTGGTTCACAATCGGCTGCTCGATGACCGGGCCTGGGCCGCGGCGCAGCGCGCGCTGGCCGGCGGCGAGGACGTCGGGTTCGAGCTATCGCCGGAAAAGCCGGAGCAGCCAGGCGTGCGCGGCGGATCCCCGCGGACCGGGCTGGAGGTGCGTGGTCACGCGAGTCTGCTCTCCGACGAAGACCGCCGGTTCGCGGCGGTCTTCGTCGACGACCAGTCCGAGTATGCCCGCCTGGAGGCCACCAGACGCGACTTCGTGGCCAACGTCAGCCACGAGCTGAAAACACCGGTCGGGGCGATGGGCGTGCTGGCCGAGGCGCTGCTGGCATCGGCCGACGACCCCGAGACGGTGCATCGGTTCGGCGAGATGGTGCTGGTCGAGTCCAACCGGCTGGCCAACATGGTCAGCGAGCTGATCGAGCTGTCCCGGCTGCAGGGTGGCGAGCCGCTGCCCGAGCTCGGCGAGGTCGACGTCGACACCGTGGTCGCCGAGGCGCTCTCCCGGCACAAGGTAGCGGCCGACAACGCCCACATCACGCTGGGCACCGACGCGTCGACCGGTTTCCGGGTGCTCGGCGACGAGCGTCTGCTGGTCACCGCGTTGGCGAACCTGGTGTCCAACGCGATCGCCTACTCGCCGCACGAGTCACCGGTGTCGATCAGCCGCCGCCGGCGCGGCGAGTTCGTCGAGATCGCGGTCACCGACCGCGGCATCGGCATCGCCCGCAAGGATCAGGAACGGGTCTTCGAGCGGTTCTTCCGCAGCGACAAGGCGCGGTCTCGGGCGACCGGGGGCAGCGGGCTGGGCTTGGCCATCGTCAAGCACGTGGCGGCCAACCACAACGGCACCATCAGCCTGTGGAGTCAGCCCGGTACCGGCTCGACGTTCACCCTGTCGATTCCGGCGTACCGAGGCGGCGGAGATGAGCCGAATCCGGTCGGCGGTGAGCCGCCGGGGCGGGATAATGTGCCGGACGGGTAGGAGTGCGGATGAGGAGGGGCGGCGCTAGATGGCTCGCGTGTTGATCGTCGAGGACGAGGAGTCGCTGGCCGACCCGTTGGCCTTTCTGCTGCGCAAGGAGGGCTTCGAGGCCACCGTGGTGACCGACGGCCCGTCGGCGTTGGCGGAGTTCGACCGGGCCGGCGCCGACATCGTGCTGCTCGACCTGATGCTGCCCGGCATGTCCGGCACCGATGTCTGCAAGCAGCTGCGGTCCCGCTCCGGAGTGCCGGTGATCATGGTCACTGCGCGCGACAGCGAGATCGACAAGGTGGTCGGCCTGGAGCTGGGTGCCGACGACTACGTGACCAAGCCGTACTCGGCTCGCGAGCTGATCGCCCGGATCCGGGCGGTGCTGCGCCGCGGCGGCGACGACGAAGCCGGAGCCGGCGAGGGAATGCTGGAGTCCGGGTCGGTGCAGATGGACGTCGAGCGGCATGTGGTTCTGGTCAACGGCGAGCCGGTGACCTTGCCGCTCAAGGAATTCGACCTGCTGGAGTACCTGATGCGCAACACCGGCCGGGTGCTGACCCGCGGCCAGCTGATCGACCGGGTGTGGGGGGCGGACTACGTGGGCGACACCAAGACGCTGGACGTCCACGTCAAGCGGTTGCGGGCGAAGATCGAGGCCGACCCGGCCAACCCGGTGCACCTGGTCACGGTGCGCGGCCTCGGTTACAAGCTGGAGGGTGAGGCGCTGTCTGAGGGCTGGGGTGTGCGGCGTCCCTCGTGGAGCCGACCGTAAGATCCGTCGAATCCGGGTAGGTGGCCGTGAAGCG
>NZ_JBYCLB010000416.1:0-1621 GCF_057473705.1 Mycobacterium sp. TH-M15
CGACACGGTCACCGGACGCCATCGCCCGCAAGAGCCGCAGCACCTCTGCGGCCCGGACGAAATCCAGTTGCGCGGTGGGTTCGTCGGCCAAGATCAGCGGCGGGTCCAATGCCAGCGCGCGGGCCACCGCCACCCGCTGTTGCTGACCGCCGCTGAGGTGACCGGGCCGGTGCGCCATCCGGTCGTGCAGTCCCACGCCGGACAGCAATTCGCGGGCGCGTTCCTGCGCCGACCAGTGCGACCATCCCGCCGCCCACATCGGCACCATCACGTTCTCCAGGGCGGTCAGACTGGCCACCAGGTTGAACGCCTGGAAGATTATGCCCACGGTGCGGCGCCGGTAGGCGGTCAGCCCGCGGCGATCCAGGGCGGTGACCTCGACGGCACCAAACTGGACCTGGCCGCTTCTCGGGCTGAGGATGCCGCCCAGACACGACAACAACGTGGTCTTCCCGCACCCGCTGGGACCCAACACCACCACCAGCGATCCGGCCGGAATCCGCAGGTTGAGACCGTTGATGGGGCGGATCGCCCCGCCGCCGCCGAGAGCGTACTCGATGACCAGGTCCGTGATACGCAGGTCACCCACGCTTTGGGCCCCCGAACGCCAGCACCCGTAACCTGGTCATCAACATGCGCGCATGCTAACGCCAGCCGCGTCGGCGCACTTCCATCCGGCCGCCGGATAAGGTTGATACCGGCCCCCAAACCGGCTCGGGCCGGCCAGGACCGGCCGACAACGCACAGCACGGCGGCCACAGCACAAAAGGAGGTCGACGATGGCTTCCTGCGACCCTGACGGTGCGGAGTGCACCACAGACACTGACTTGAGATCGCCGGCCCCGAACGCCGACGCCGACGGCGCGGTCGAAGACCTGCGCTACGTCGACTCTCCGGCGCAGCCGCCGATCGACTTGACGGCCGCGGCATTCTTCGACGTGGACAACACCCTGGTACAGGGCTCGTCGCTGGTGCATTTCGGCCGGGGGCTGGCCGCCCGTAACTACTTCACCTACCGCGACGTCCTCGGCTTCGTTTACGCGCAGGCCAAGTTCCGGCTCACCGGCCGGGAGAACAGCGATGACGTGGCCGCCGGACGGCGCAAGGGGCTGGCGTTCATCGAGGGCCGGCGCACCGCCGAACTGGTGGCCCTCGGCGAGGAGATCTACGACGAGATCATCGCCGACAAAATCTGGCCGGGCACTCGCGAGCTGGCCCAGATGCACTTAGATGCCGGCCAGCAGGTGTGGCTGGTCACCGCCACGCCCTACGAACTCGCCGCGACCGTCGCCCGCCGGCTCGGTCTGACCGGCGCGCTGGGGACTGTCGTCGAATCCGTCGACGGGGTGTTCACTGGCAGGCTGGTCGGCGAGATCCTGCACGGCGCTGGAAAGGCGCACGCGGTGCGGTCGTTGGCCATCCGGGAGGGCCTGAATCTCAAACGGTGCACGGCCTACTCGGACAGCGTCAACGACGTGCCGATGCTGTCGCTGGTCGGCACGGCGGTGGCGATCAACCCCGACGCGGCCCTGCGGGTGCTGGCCCGTGAACGTGGCTGGGAGATCCGCGATTTCCGCACCGCGCGCAAAGCGGCGCGGATCGGTGTCCCGTCGGCGCTGGC
>NZ_JBYCLB010000417.1:0-2273 GCF_057473705.1 Mycobacterium sp. TH-M15
GATGTCCGGGTACGGCGGCTGGTCCGCCGAGGCCGGCGCCGCCAGCACGATCGTTGCCAGCCCCGCCGCGGTTCCGGCCAGGCCGATCACTGCCCGCATGACTGCCCGCATCACGATCCCTTCGTCCGAACGGTCCGGCACCGGCGGTGACCGGTGCCGGCGGAACACTGCGTCACACAGTAGCGGGAAGCTCGGTGTTCTGGGCTCGGAACCTCGTGCCAGACTGGTGGGCGTGACCGCCGTACCGCATACCCGTCCCGCCTCCACCATGTCGACCCCGCTGGCCGAGGTCGACCCCGACATCGCCGAGCTGCTCGGCAAGGAGTTGGGACGCCAGCGCGACACGCTGGAGATGATCGCCTCGGAGAACTTCGTGCCCCGGGCGGTGCTGCAGGCCCAGGGCAGCGTGTTGACCAACAAGTACGCCGAGGGACTGCCCGGCCGGCGCTACTACGGCGGCTGCGAGCACGTCGACGTGGTGGAGAACATCGCCCGCGACCGCGCCAAGGAGCTGTTCGACGCCGAGTTCGCCAACGTCCAGCCGCACTCCGGCGCCCAGGCCAATGCCGCGGTGCTGCAGGCGCTGATGGAGCCCGGCGAGCGGCTGCTCGGCCTGGACCTGGCCAACGGCGGTCATCTCACCCACGGCATGCGGCTGAACTTCTCCGGCAAGCTCTACGAGAACGCCTTCTACGGCGTCGACCCGGTCACCCACCGGATCGACATGGACGCGGTGCGTGCGCAGGCGCTGGAATTCAGGCCGAAGGTGATCATCGCCGGCTGGTCGGCCTACCCACGGATTCTCGACTTCGCGGCGTTCCGTTCCATCGCCGACGAGGTGGACGCGAAGTTGTGGGTGGACATGGCGCACTTCGCCGGGCTGGTGGCCGCCGGCCTGCACCCGTCCCCGGTGCCGCATGCCCAGGTGGTCTCCACCACCGTGCACAAAACGCTGGGCGGCCCGCGCTCCGGGCTGATCGTCGGCAAGAAGGAGTACGCCAAGCAGATCAACTCGGCGGTCTTCCCCGGACAGCAGGGCGGGCCGCTGATGCACGTGATCGCCGCCAAGGCCGTCGCGCTCAAGATCGCTGGGACGCCGGAGTTCGCCGAGCGCCAGCAACGGGTGCTCTCCGGAGCGCGGATCATCGCCGAGCGGTTGCTGGCCGCCGACGTCGCCCAGGCCGGGGTGTCGGTGGTCTCCGGCGGCACCGACGTGCACCTGGTCCTGGTCGACCTGCGGAACTCGCCGCTGGACGGGCAGATGGCCGAGGATCTGCTGCACGAGGTCGGCATCACCGTCAACCGCAACGCGGTGCCGAACGACCCGCGGCCGCCGATGGTCACCTCGGGGCTACGGATCGGCACCCCGGCGCTGGCCGCCCGCGGCTTCGGTGACGTCGAGTTCACCGAGGTCGCCGACGTCGTCGCCGCCGCGCTGGCGGCCGGCTCGGCCGCCGACGTGCCGGCGCTGCGGGCCCGGGTGGCCCGGCTGGCCCAGGACTTCCCGCTCTACGACGGCCTGGAGGTCTGGAAACTGGTCTGACGGTGAGACGCGTGCCACCCGAGGGCCACCCGAGTTGACAGGAAAGTGTGAACTCGGGTTACAGTAACTTTCATGGCTGAGAAACCCGTCGCCAACGCACTGATCCTGGAGCTGGAACCGGTCGTTGCCGAGAACATGATCCGGCACCTGGATACCCAGGAACCGTGGTTCGCCCAGGACTACGTGCCGTTCGACCAGGGGGAGAACTTCGCCTTCCTCGGCGGCCGCGACTGGGCGGCGTCGGACGTCTCGCTGCCCCGCGCGATCACCGATGCGTGCGAGATCCTGCTGATCGTCAAGGACAGCCTGGCCGGCTACCACCGTGAACTCGTCGAGCACTTCATCCTGGAGGAGAAGTGGGGCCGCTGGCTGGGTCGGTGGACCGCCGAAGAGCATCTGCACGCGATCGCGCTGCGGGAATACCTGGTGGTCACCCGCGAGATCGACCCGACCGAGAACGAGCGGGTACGGCTCGAACACGTGATGAAGGGCTACCGCGCCGACCACTACGGCCAGATCGAGACGCTGGCGTTCATGGCGTTCTTCGAACGGGAGCACGCGGTGTTCTGCCGCAACCTCGCCGGGCAGACCGACGAGCCGGCGCTCAACGGGCTGATCGGCAAGATCGCCGCCGACGAGGAGCGGCACGAGGAGTTCTTCGCCAACCTCGTCGCGCACTGCTTGGACTGGCGCCACGACGAGACGGTCGCCGCGATCGCCGCCCGCGCCG
>NZ_JBYCLB010000418.1:0-3718 GCF_057473705.1 Mycobacterium sp. TH-M15
CGGCGGTGCTGCCATCGGTCCAGACGCCGACCAGCACCACCCGCTCCAGCCGCAGCTGCCGGTACTCCACCTCGGAGATGTCGGCCAGCTCGGTGGAGAGCCCGGCGACCCGGCGCAGCGCGGAGCGGTCGTCGAGGGCCAGATCGCCGATGCTGGGTGGGTGCGGCCCGCTCACTGCGCCGACCACCACTGGTCGGCCACCTCGCCGTGGGCCACCAGCACCGACGGGCCGCGCAGGTAGCTGGTGGCATCGGTCACCGAGACACTGACCTCCCCGCCGGGAACACCGACCCGGATCGACCCGGTCGAGGTGCCGAGGTGCTGCAGCGCGGCCACCGCGGCGGCGACCGTTCCGGTTCCGCAGGACCGGGTCTCGCCGACGCCGCGTTCGTGCACCCGCATCGAGACCGACCCGTCCCGGGGCGCGGTGAGCACCTCGACGTTCACCCCGTCCGGGAACTGGTCGCGGTCGAAGGTGACCGGGGCGGCCACCTCCAGCTCGGCCAGCTCGGCGGCCGACAGCCCCGGACCCACACAGGCCAGGTGCGGGTTGCCGACGTCGACGGCGAGCCCGGAGAAGCGGCGCCCACCGACGGTGGCGGTGCCGGGGCCGAGCGGGGTGGGTTTGCCCATGTCGACGGTGACGTCGGCGCTGACCGGGTCGACGTAGTGCACGCTGACCGGCCGGGGGCCGGCCAGCGTGCCGACCACGAACTCGTCGCGGCTCTCCAGCCCGCTGACCCGCAGGTAGTGCGCGAAGACCCGGACGCCGTTGCCACACATCTCGGCCACCGATCCGTCGGCGTTGCGGTAATCCATGAACCAGTCGGCGGCGGCCACCCCCTCGGGCAGCCGGTGCAGCACGCCGGCGGCGACCGCGGCGCCGGCGGTGGTCACCCGCAGCACGCCGTCGGCGCCGAGCCCGCGCCGGCGATCGCACAGCGCGGCCACCGCCGCCGCGGCCAAGCCGAGCTCCGCGGCCGGGTCGGCCAGCAGCACGAAGTCGTTCTGGGTGCCGTGGCCCTTGGCGAAGATCATCGGCGCCACTCTCCCCCGCCAGCACCGGAACCATCGTCGCCGCCACGGATCACCAGCTCAGGATACGTCCCGCCACGCCCGCACCGCGGCCTGCACGAGATCGACGGCCCCGGACGCGTCCCCGCTGTCCAGCCAGCCGATTCGGTGATCGCGACGAAACCACGACCGCTGTCGCCGCACATATCTGCGGGTGCCGGTAAACGTCTGCTCCCGGGCCCGGCGCAGCGCGTCGTCGTCGCCGCCGGCGTCCAGCGCGGCGATCACCTGGGCGTAGCCCAACGCCCGCGCGGCGGTCGCCCCGTCGCGCAGCCCGTGCGCCAACAGCGCCGTCACCTCGGCGACCAGACCGTGGTCGAACATCGTCTCGGTTCGCCGCGCCAGGTGCGCGTCCAACAGCGCCGTGTCGTGGTCCAGCCCGATGATCGCGGTGCCCCACCGGGGTGCTCCGATGGCCGGCGCGGAGGCCGCGAACGGCCGCCCGGTCAGCTCCCCCACCTCCAGCGCCCGCACGATGCGCCGACCGTCGGTCGGCCGGATGGCCGCCGCGGCGCCCGGATCGCGGGTGGCCAACTCGGTGTGCAGGGCGGCGGCGCCGACCTGTTCCAGCCGTCGCTCCCAGCGGGCCCGCACCGCCGGGTCGGTCGCCGGGAACGACCAGTCGTCGAGCAGTGCCTGCAGGTAGAGCATCGAGCCGCCGACCACGATCGGCACCGCACCGCGCGCGATGATCGCCTCGACGTCGGCGGCCGCCGCCCGCTGGTATCCCGCGACGGTCGCGGTCTCGGTGACGTCGAGCACGTCCAGCTGGTGGTGCGGGATGCCGCGACGCTCGGCCACCGGCGGTTTCGCGGTGCCGATGTCCATTCCGCGGTAGCGCGCCATGGCGTCGGCGTTGACGATCTCGGCGGCGACGCCGAGCGTCGCCAGATGCTCGCCGACGTCCAGCGCCAGCTGCGATTTGCCGGTCCCGGTGGGGCCGACGACCGCCAGCGGCCTCACGGCTGCCAGACCCCGGCGAAGTAGCCGACGCCGTAGGGAGCACCGCGGTAGAGCACGCTCACCGACCGCGGAGCGAGCCGACCCCGTCCGGTCAGCCCGGCCAGCACCGCGAACCCGGCCCGGCCGAGCACCGCGGCGGGCAGCGCGGCCAGTGCACCGGCGTCGCCGGCCGCCAGCGCGTCGTCGAGGCGGCACTGGACGTCGATGTCTTCCCGGTGGTAGCCGCCCGGTGCGGCCGGGCTGAGCGTGTTGGCGCCGTCGGCGACCACCAGCACGCCGACCGGATCGGCGGCCCGCTCGATCTCGGTGCGCAGCCGCTGGCCCTGACCCACCGCACGATCCGGGTCGGGGTAGACCCGCACCTGTAGCTGCGCGTCCGGTTGCGCCTCGCCGCGCACCCAGCCGGCCATCAGCGCACAGAGCGGGAGGACCGCCGGCGTCGCCGCCCGCGGGGAGAGCCGCACCGCGACATCGGCGCCGTAGCCGGCGAACGTGCCTACGCTCTCCGGCCCGAACACCGCCTCGGCCGGCCCGACTCCGACCGCGATCCAGCGCTGCGGCAGCGCCTCGGCCGCGGAGATCACCGCGGCCCGCAGGTCGGCGAGCTCTTCGGCCGCCGCGCCGGCGAGTTCGGGCACCAGCACCGGTGCCGACGGCATGATCGCGATCGCGCCCAGCACGGCTATCGCGGCGTGGGTGCCGGTGCCGGCCGGACCGTGTCACTGCCGCCGGTCTCGGCGGCCAGACTTGCGGCCTCGCCCCGGGCCAGCGCCGCGGTGGCGATCACCACCAGCACCACACCGATCACCACCACCGCGTCCTCGACGCCACCGGCCTGGATGGTCTCGTTGAGCAACAGCACGCCGAGGACGGTCGCCACCAGGGGCTTGGTCACCACCATTGTCGGCATCGACGCGGTCAGCGCCCCAGCCCGAAACGCCGACTGCTGAAAGATCATCCCGGCCAGCGTCGCCGGCAGCCAGGGCAGCAGAGCCGGTGAGTGCAGCACCCCGCCGATCCCGTCCGCCTTGAGCGTGTCAACCAGCACTTTGGTCAGCACCGCGAACGCCGCCAGTGAGGTGCCGGCCACCAGCGCCAGCAGCACCGCGGCAGCCGGCTGGCCGGCGTAGATGCGGGCGCCGAGCACACAGCCCACCAGCACCGTGCCCAGCACGATCGTCACCACCAGCCAGGTGCGCGCCGGCGCGTTGTGGGCGCCCTCGGCCGGGTCGCCGACCACCACCACCACCGCCAGCGCCACCGCCAGCAGCGCCGCCCAGGCCCACTCCCAGCTGCTCACCCGGCGCCGGAGGAACCAGGCGTAGATCGGCAACGCGAACAGCAGCGCGGTCACCTGCAGACCGGTCACCAGCATCACCGAACCCGCCGCCAGGGCCAGCGCCTGCAGCGCGTAGTTGGCCACCGCCGCCGCGCCGCCAGTCCACCACCGGGCGTCGCGCAGCGACAGCCAGAACAACTCCAGGTGACCGACCTTCTTGTCGGTGATCTCCTGCGCGGACCGCTGCCGGATCACGTCACCGATCGCGGACGCCAGCGCCGCGGCCAGCGCGAGCAACGCCGCGACGATGTTCGCGGTCGACATAGGCAGCCCTCCTCAACCGGGCAACAATACCCGCCACCCCGCCCGGGGCCGGTCAGCGAAGCGCCGACACGGCGGCCC
>NZ_JBYCLB010000419.1:0-2176 GCF_057473705.1 Mycobacterium sp. TH-M15
GGCTGGAACCCTACGTCGCGCGGCCGGGCACCGTCAGCCGCAACGGTCTGCCGGTGTCGCGGCTGGGCAGGCAGAAGGTGGACCAGGCGTTCATCGGTTCGTGCGCCAACGGCCAGCTCGAGGACCTCAGGATCGCCGCGGAACTGCTGCGCGGCAGGACCGTCGCCGCCGGGGTGCGGCTCCTGGTCACCCCCGCCTCGCAGGCGGTCTACCGCGAGGCCATGCGGCTGGGGTATCTGCAGGACATCGCGGATGCGGGCGGCGTCGTCACCAACTCCACCTGTGGCGCCTGCTTCGGCTACCACATGGGGGTCGTGGGCCCCGGCGAGGTGTGCATCACGTCGAGCACCCGCAACTTCACCGGCCGGATGGGCAGCCCCGAGGCCGAGATCTTCATGGCCTCACCGGCCACCGTCGCGGCCTCGGCGATCGCCGGTTACATCACCGACCCCAGGAGCGTGACGGCATGACGGTGGCATTCGGCGGAAAAGTCTGGGTGTTCGGCGACAACCTCAACACCGACGACATGTACCCGGGCTACGCGCTGAAAATGGAGCCCCGGGAGGCGGCCAGGCACGTGTTCTACCAGGTCCGCCCCGGCTGGACCGACGAGGTCTCCCCCGGCGACGTCGTGCTGGCCGGCAAGAACTTCGGGGTGGGGTCGTCGCGGCCGGTCGCGGCGTTGTTCACCGAGCTGGGCGTCGCCGGGCTGGTCGCCGAGGAGTTCAACTCGCTGTTCTTTCGCAACGCCGTCAACGCCGGGCTGCCGGCGATGACGATCCCCGACGCGACCTCCGTGTTCGCCGAGGGCGACCGGGGCACCTTCGACCTGAGCGCCGGAACATGGCGCAACGACACCACGGGGGCCTCGGGCACCGTACCGACGCTGCCCGGGCTGATCCTCGAGATCCTCGAAAGCGGCGGGGTGCTGCCCCGGCTGGTCGAGCAGGGCTACCTGCCCGCGGAACTGGGCGATCTGCTGCGGTCTTCCAGCGTGACGATCCGCGGCGCGGGAAGCGGCGCGTGATGGCGCTGCTGGGCAGGCTGCTGCGCGGCGCCCGCGCGGGTGAACACCGAAGCCCGTTGGCCGCCGCTGCATTCGACGCTCCCCGCTCCATCCGCGTGACGAGCTCGGCATTCGACGACGGCGCGGCCATGCCGCCGTCCAGCGCGGGAAAGGGCGCCGGAGAAAACATCTCGCCACCGCTACGCTGGGAAGGGCTGCCGCCCGGGACGCGGCAGGTGGTGCTCGTCATCGACGATGTCGACGTCCCGCTGCACCGGCCGCTGCTGCACACCGTCGCGGTGATCGAACCGACGGTGCGCCAGGCTGCTGCGGGTTCGCTGCGCCCGGGCAGCGCAGGAATGCGTTTTCTGCGAGCGGATCTGGGGCATCGCGGCTACGCCGGGCCTCGCCCGATCCCCGGCCACGGACCCCACCGCTACCGGTTTCAGGTGTTCGCGATCGACGAACCGATACCCGCCGTTGTCGACTCGGCCAAGGCCCTGTTGGTTGCGATGCGTGGCCACCTGCTGGCTCGGGGCACGCTCACCGGCACCTACGAGCGCTGAGCCTCCGCGGCCTAGTCTTCGGGTACCTCGCGCTGGATCTCGTCCAGCCAGATGCGCGCCGACATGTCCGACGGGGCGCGCCAATCCCCCCGCGGCGAGAGCGCCCCACCGTGGGACACCTTCGGACCGTTCGGCAGGGCGGACCGCTTGAACTGGCTGAAGGAGTAGAACCGCTGCACGAAAACCTGCAGCCAGTGCCGGATCTCCTTGAGCGAGTAGGAAGGCCGCTTGTCCTCGGGAAATCCCGACGGCCAGTTGCCGTGGTCGGCGTCGTGCCACGCGTGCCAGGCCAGAAACGCGACCTTCGACGGCCGGAATCCGTAGCGCAACATCTGGAACAACGAAAAGTCTTGCAGCGCGTACGGCCCGACTTTGGCCTCGCTGCTCTGCAGCTCTTCTTCCTCTCCGCCCGGGACCAGCTCCGGAGTGATCTCGGTGTCCAGCACCGACTGCAGCACCTCGCCGACCTCGGCCTCGAACTCGCCGGTGGAGATCACCCAGCGGATCAGGTGCTGGATCAGCGTCTTGGGGACACCGGCGTTGACGTTGTAGTGCGACATCTGGTCGCCGACACCGTAGGTCGACCAGCCCAGCGCCAGCTCGG
>NZ_JBYCLB010000420.1:0-2968 GCF_057473705.1 Mycobacterium sp. TH-M15
CGCCACCCCCGCGACCGGCCGCCCCGGCGGCCACGGCGGCGACGGTGTCACCGGCGGCACCCTCGGGGCTGGCGGCTCCGGCACATCCGGTGGGACCGCCGGCGGCAGCGGCGCGGTCGGCGCTGGCGGCGCGGGCGGCAACGCCGGTGCGGGTGGCAGCGTCACGACCGGCACGCCGGGTACAGCCGGTACAGCCGGAAACACCGGCGGGAGCGGCAGCTGAATTAGAAAGTAGATCGGCGAACACGATCGCCGGGCCCGCTACGGGTCCGGCGATCGTGTCGTTTCACCGGGCTGCGTGACCGCGCCGAACACCGCCAGACCAACCGCTTCACGACGCAGCGTCGATCCGGCGCACCGATGCGTGCCGTGGTTGTCATCGGGACGGGGGCTCTGCGCTGAGGTGAGGTGGGCTGCAGTGTGTTAGATCTTGGGTGACGACAGCGGTCATCGCGCCGTCTGCTACGGCGTGCACGACCCCGGCGGGAGTGCCCAACGGTGGCTGCCGTCACGGCTTGTCAGCGACGGCGGATCGGCCAGACCGGATCTGCGCACTGCAGCCCTTCGGCCGTCAACTGCCGCTTGAGCACCTTGAAGGTCGCCGTCTTCGGCAGCGCCGCGGTGACCCGCACGTACGACGGCCACTGCTTGGGGCCCAGGTCGGTCTGCTCGGCCAGAAACGCCCGGAATTGGTCGGCGTCGAATTCCACACCAGGCCCCAGCACCAGCGCGGCCATCACCTGGTCGCCGACGGCAGGATCGGGCACCGCGTACACGGCCACCTCGACCACATCCGGGTGGCGGGCCAGCACCCGCTCGATGGGCGCCGTGCCCAGATTCTCGCCGTCGACGCGTAACCAGTCGCCAAGCCGGCCGGCGAAATAGGCGTACCCGGCCTCGTCGCGGTAGGCCAGGTCGCCACTGTGATAGACACCGCCGGCCATCCGCTGTTCGTTGGCCTCGGGATCGTTGTAGTAACCCTCGAAACGCCCTGCGCCGGTGACGTTTACCAGCTCACCGACCACACCGACCGGGCAGGGCTGCCCGGTGTCGACGTCGACGATTTGGACCTCGTCGGGCAGCGGACCCAACGCCCCCGGCGGCGTGTCCGGGGTGCGGCCGATCGCGATGCCGCCCTCGGTCGACCCGAAGCCGTCGATGACCCGGCAGTCGAATCTGGCGGCGAAGCGCTCGATGTCTGCGGGTGCCCCCTCGTTGCCGTACACCGCCCGCAGCGGGTTGTCGGCATCGTCAGGACTCTCCGGAGTGGCAAGCACATAGGACAGCGGCTTGCCCACGTAGTTCGCGTAGGTCGCCCCGTAGCGGCGGATATCCGGCAGAAACCCTGACGCGGAAAACTTGCGCCGCAACACCAGTGAACCCCGGCAGGCCAGCGCCACCGCCCACCCGACCAGCACGGCGTTCGAGTGAAACAACGGCATCGACGCATAGCAGACGTCTGACGTGTCGAGACTGAACCGCTCGGACATCGTCACGCCGGCGACCGCGACCTTGCCGTGGCTGCACATCACGGCCTTGGGATCGCCGCTGGTGCCCGAGGTGAAGATCAGCATGAACAGGTCGTCAGGGGAGGCCGGCTGAAACTGCACCGATGCATCGCGGTGCGCGGCAATCTCTGAGAGCCACTCGTCCGAGTCGACGTTGACGTGCTCGATATCTCCCAGTGCCGCAGCAGATTTCGAATCAGCGAGCACCAGTTGGCAATCGGCGTGCGCGATGTCGCGGGCCAGCGCCTCGCCGCGGCGCACCGGATTGAGACCCACCGGGATGATGCCCGACATCCCCGCTGCTACCAGGACAGCGGAGAAGAACGGTGTGTTCTCCAGCAGCACCCCGACATGCGGCGGCCGGTTCGGGTCGAGTCGGGCGCGCACGGCCGAAGCGACCGCGGCGCCGTGGCGGAGATGGTCGCGCCAGTTGACGAACGAATCCTCGAAGTAGACGCCGCGGTCGTCGATGTCGGCCAGCGGGGCCAGCATTTCGGCGACGGTGGGAAGAGCTTGGTTCACAGCTAGGCGGGGGTGTCCGCCAGTTCGCGGCCGATTTTCAGCAGCGCTGCCGTGGCTCCACCGAGCGCGAACTCGGTTTGCTTGGCGGCCAGGAAGTATCGGTGCACCGGATGGTCGGTGTCGATGCCGACACCGCCGTGAATGTGCACGATGGTGTGCGCGACCCGGTGTCCGGCGTCGGCCGCCCAGAACGCCGCGGTAGCCACCTCGGTGTCGGCCGGCAGGTCCTCGCTGAGCCGCCACGCCGCCTGGGTCACGGTCAGCCGCAGACCCTTGACGTCGATATAGGCGTCGGCGAGTCGCTGGCCCACTGCCTGGAAGCTGCCGATCGGGCGGTCGAACTGCTCACGCTCGCGGGCGTATTCGGCAGTCATCTGCAGGCCTCGTTCCAGCACACCGAGCTGGAAAGCGCTGTGGCCCAACGCGCCCAGAGTGCCGAGCCAACCCACAATCACGTCACCGCCGACGACCCGCCCGCTGGAAACCTCGACGCCGTCTAGCCGCAGCGCCCCGATGCTGCCCAGGCCGGTGGTGTCCAGGGACGTCACCGTGACACCGGGGTCGTCGGCGGCAACCAGGAACACGCAAGTGCCGGAATCGGTTTCGGCGGGCACCAGAAAAGCGTCGGCAACCGGCCCGTAGGCGATCTGGGTGCGGGCCCCGGTCAGCCGGAAACCCCCACCCGAACTGGCAGCCTGGACGGGTCCGTCGCCCATCTCGCCGGCCAACGCGACCGCCAGGACCTTCGAGCCGGAAACCGCGGGCGTGCCCCATTCTTGTTGCAGCTCAGCCGAACCGAAGCGGGCCAGCGCCCCGGCCGCCAGGACCACCGAGTCCAGATAGGGGACGGCCGCCAGTTGCCGCCCGAGACCGACCAGTACGGCGACTTGTTCCAGCACGCCAAACCCGCCCCCGCCCAACGACTCCGGCGCAGCGGT
>NZ_JBYCLB010000421.1:0-1516 GCF_057473705.1 Mycobacterium sp. TH-M15
GCCCAGCTGCTCGGGCAGGGTGTTCGACGTGGCCGCCACCGACACCCCGCGCGCCACCAGCTCGGCGAGCAGCCGGGAGACCAGCGTGGTGTTGCCCGGATCGTCCAGCTCGAACTCGTCGATGCAGACCACGGTGTAGTCGCCGAGCAGGTCGACGCACTCGGTGAACCCGAACACGCCGGCCAGCTGGGTGAGCTCCATGAACGTGGCGAACGCCCGAGGGTGTTCGGCGCTCTCCGGCAGCTGGCGGTAGATCGAGGCCAGCAGGTGCGTCTTGCCGACGCCGAATCCGCCGTCCAGGTACAGGCCCACCCCGGGCAGCACCTCGCGCCGGTGCAGCAGCCGGCGACGGCCGGCGCGGCGGCCCACGGCCTGCCGGCAGAACTCGGTGCAGGCGGCGACGGCCGCGGCCTGGGTCGGCTCGGCCGGGTCGGGCCGGTAGCTGACGAAGCTCACCTCGGCGAAGGTCGGCGGCGGGACGAGCTGGGCGACCAGCCGCTCCGGCGAGACGGCCGGGTGCCGGTCCACCAGGTGGCCGATCCGCTCGTCGGCCACCACCGGGTCGGGGTCGGGCATGCAGGAACTGTAGCCACTGTGCTGCAATCGGACCTATGGGCGCTGCAATCGGACCTATGGGCGCTGCAATCGGACCTATGGGCGCTGCAATCGGACCCATGGGCGATCCCGCACCCGCCGCCGGGACCGAGGCGGTGCTGCGGCTGCTGGGGTCCGGCCGGCCGGTCGGCGACGACGAGCTGGCCCGGCTCTATGCCTACCCGCAGGCCTTCCCACCGGGGCGGGCGGTCTGGGTGCGGGCCAACTTCATCAGCAGCGTCGACGGCGCGGCAACCGTAGCGGGCCGATCCGGCGGCCTGGCCGGTGTGGGCGACCGGACGGTGTTCGGCCTGCTGCGGGCGCTCGCCGACGTCATCGTGGTCGGCGCCGGCACCGTCCGCGCGGAGAACTACGCCGGCGCCCACCTGGGCGTCGCCCAGCGCCAGCGCCGGCAGGCCCGCGGCCAGGGCGAAGTCCCGCAGCTGGCCGTCGTCACCAATTCCGGGCGGCTGAACCGGGACTTGCGGGTGTTCACCGAGACCGAGGTGCCGCCGCTGGTGCTGACCTGCACGACGGCGGTGCAGGCGACCCGCGATCGGCTGACCGGCCTGATCGGCGCCGACGGCGTCGTCGACTGCTCCGGCGCCGCCCCGGACCGGGTGGACACCGCGGCGATGCTGGCCGCGGTGAGCGCCCGTGGGCATCGTCGGGTGCTCACCGAGGGCGGCCCGACCCTGCTGGGCGCGTTCATCGGCGACGGCCTGCTCGACGAGCTCTGCCTGACCACGGCGCCGTATCTGACCGGCGGCTCGGCACCGCGAATCGCCACCGGCAGCGGCGAGACGCTGACCCCGATGAGCCGCGCTCACCTGCTCACCGACGACGCCGGCTACCTCTACGCCCGCTACGTCGCCGGGGGCGCGACCGGCGGTGCCTTAGGCTGATTGCCATGGGTAGGCCC
>NZ_JBYCLB010000422.1:0-2473 GCF_057473705.1 Mycobacterium sp. TH-M15
GTGTCACCGGCGATCAACGGCACCATCATCGCCAAGTTCGGCACCGACGAGCAGAAGAGGCGGTGGATCCCGAACATCGCCGACGGCTCGCTGACCATGGCGTTCGCCATCACCGAACCGGACGCCGGGTCGAACTCGCACAAGATCATCACCACCGCACGCCGCGACGGCAGCGACTGGATCCTCAAGGGCGCCAAGACGTTCATCTCCGGGGTGGACCAGGCGCAGGCGGTGCTGGTGGTCGGCCGCACCGAAGACGCGAAGACCGGCAACCTGAAGCCCGCGCTGTTCGTGGTGCCCACCGACGCCCCGGGCTTCAGCTACACCCCGATCGAGATGGAGTTGGTCAGCCCGGAGCGGCAGTTCCAGCTGTTCATCGACGACGTGCGGCTGCCCGCCGACGCGCTGGTCGGCTCCGAGGACGCCGCCATCGCCCAGCTGTTCGCCGGGCTGAACCCGGAGCGGATCATGGGTGCGGCCAGCGCGGTCGGCATGGGCCGGCTGGCCATCGCCAAAGCCGTCGACTACACCAAGACCCGGCAGGTGTGGAAGACGCCGATCGGCGCCCACCAAGGGCTGGCGCACCCGTTGGCGCAGGTGCACATCGAGGTGCAGCTGGCCAAGCTGATGATGCAGAAGGCGGCCACCCTCTACGACAGCGGCGACGACTTCGGTGCCGCCGAGGCGGCGAACATGGCCAAGTACGCCGCCGGCGAGGCCTCCACGCGCGCGGTCGACCAGGCGGTGCAGTCGCTCGGCGGCAACGGGCTGACCAAGGAGTACGGCATCGCCGCGGCGATGACGGTCTCCCGGCTGGCCCGGATCGCGCCGGTGAGCCGGGAGATGATCTTGAACTTCGTCGCGCAGACGTCGCTGGGTCTGCCCCGGTCGTACTGATGGACACTCTGGTCCGCTACGCCGTCGACGCGGGTGCGGCCCGGCTGACCCTGGATTCGCCGCACAACCGCAACGCGCTGTCGACCGCGCTGGTCACCCAGCTGCACCGGGGGCTGCGTGACGCCGCCGCCGACCCGCAGGTACGCGCGGTGGTGCTCGGCCACACCGGCAACACGTTCTGCGCCGGGGCGGACCTGTCCGAGGCTTCGGCCGGCGGCGGGGATCCGGCGGATCTGGCCGCCGACCGGGCCCGCGAACTGGTGGCGCTGCTGCGAGCGATCATCGAGTCGCCGCTGCCGGTGATCGCCGCCGTCGACGGCCACGTCCGGGCCGGCGGCATGGGCCTGGTCGGCGCGTGCGACATCGTCGTCGCCGGAACCAACAGCACGTTCGCGCTCACCGAGGCGCGGATCGGGGTGGCGCCGGCGATCATCTCGCTGACCCTGCTGCCGAAGATGAGTGCCCGGTCGGCCGGCCGCTACTGCCTGACCGGGGAGAAGTTCGACGCCGCCGAGGCCGCGGCGATCGGGCTGATCACCACCGCAGCCGACGACGTCGACGCCGCCGTCGCCGGCATCCTCGATGACCTGCGAAAAGGGTCCCCGCAGGGCCTGGCGGCATCCAAGGCGCTGACCACCGCCGACATGCTGGCCGGTTTCGACCGAGACGCCGAGCGGCTGGCGGTGGACTCGGCCCGGCTGTTCGTCTCCGAGGAGGCCCGCGAGGGGATGCTGGCGTTCCTGCAGAAACGACCGCCACGGTGGGCGAGTCCTTCAGAGGGGTAACGGTCGCGACGCAGTTTGGCGAAGCCGCGTGCGGCCCAGGCGGCACGTCGTAGGCTGGTCGCCGATGAGCGATTCAGAACACCCGGGCCGCCACGCCTCGCATGCCGAGGTGGAGGCCCACGACACCGACCGCATCCAGCTGGCGCAGCTGCTTGGCGAGGCGGCCGCCGATGGCCGACTGCCGATGAGCGAATACGAGGACCGGCTGGCCAAGGCGTACGGGGCGCACACCTACGACGAGCTGGACCGGCTCCGGGCCGACCTGCCCGGGTCGTCGGTGAGCCCGAAACGCGGCGGCGACTGCACACCGGCACCGTCCACGCTGCTGCTGGGGATCATGAGCGCGTTCGAGCGACGCGGCCGCTGGAACGTGCCGAAGCGGCTGACCACCTTCTCGCTATGGGGCGGCGGGGTGGTCGACCTGCGCTACGCCGACTTCACCTCGCAGGACGTGCAGATCAAGGCCTACTCGATCATGGGCGGGCAGACCATCCTGCTGCCGCCGGAGGTCAACGTCGACATCGACGGCCACGGGGTGATGGGCGGGTTCGACCACAGCGCCGAAGGAAACGGTGCGCCGGGGGCTCCGCGGGTCAAGATCGGCGGCTTCTCACTCTGGGGCGGGGTGGGGATCAAGCGGAAGAAGCGCAAGCGATAGCGGTAGTTCCGACCGGCGGCGAAGGTGAATTGACGCTCACGACCATGGCGGTAGCCTCAGAGCACCGGATCGGAAGGAGCTTGAAATGTTCGTCGACCCGCACTCACTGCACCTGGGCGCTAACGCCTCCGAG
>NZ_JBYCLB010000423.1:0-5841 GCF_057473705.1 Mycobacterium sp. TH-M15
CGTACATGGTGCGGCCCTTCATGCAGCCGCGGTACAGCTCGGTCATGATGTCCCGCATCTCGGTCGGGTCCATCCAGTTGTTGGTCGGTCCGGCGCCGTCGGCGGTGGCACTGCAGATGAAGGTGCGCGACTCGACCCGGGCCACGTCGGCCGGGTCGGAGACCACCAGGTAGGACTCGGGCTTCTTGGCGTCGTCGAGCTTCACCGCCGATCCGGCCGTCACCAACTCGCCCATCAATCGGTCCCACTCGGCCTGCGACCCGTCCGACCACTCCACCCGGTCCGGCTGGGTGAGCTCGGCGACCTCCCGGACCCAGGACAGCACCCCCCGGTGCGTCGTCGGCGCCGTCTCCAGGCCGGGAATGGTCGCTGCGGTCATCAGAGCTCTCCTAGGTGCGTGCCGTGCAGATGCTTCCCTAGAGGCTAACGCGGGTAACGACTGCACCGTGAGCGGGGCTGTGGCCGCCATCGTCGCCCAGCTCGGCGCGGACCGCGGCCAGCGCCCGGCGCAGTGCCGGCAGCTCGCGGTCGCAGGCCGCCCCGACCGCGGCGTGCTCGCCGAGCTCACCGTCCAGCGCGGCCACCGACGACGCCGCCCGAGCGGCGGCGCTCTCGTGTCGTTCGGCCAGCTCGGCGGAGAGCGCCGATTCGGCGGCCAGCACCCGCACCGCGACCAGTTCTTCGGCGGCCGACCGCAGGGCCGCGACCGCCTCGGCCACCCATCGGTCGAGCAGCGCGCGGTCGAGCAGCAGGCCGCGGGTGCCCACCACCCACACCGCCGACGCCAGGCCGACGGCGGCGCAGGCCACCGCCCCGACCGCGCCCAGGCCGGCCGGCAAGCCGGTTAGCAGCCGGCCCAGCGTCAGCGTCATGCCCAGACCGAAGCCGGCACCGAGCACCGTCATCAGCCGGGTCTCCAGCCGGCGGGACCGCAGCGCCGGACCGGCCATCTGGACGGTCGGCCGCGGCGCCGGCGGCGGTTCGGCCGTCAGGCCCAGCGCGGCGGCGACGTCGACCAGATGCGCCGCGACGCCCTCGTCCAACTCGCCGATGACCGCGTCGAACCGGGCGCGCAGGTGCTCCTCGAAGCTGGGCAGCCGACGCCGGGTCAGTCGACCGGCAGCCTCCTGCAACTCACCACGGAGCGCGGCGCAGCGGCTACCGGCGATGTGGGTGAGCTGCACCCGGGCCCGGGCGATCCGGCCGCGCAGCGCGATCGTCTGCGCGGTTCGGTCCAGCCGTCGCCGGCGCAGCTGGGCCTCTCGTCGCCGGCGCAGCCGATCGATCCGCTCGCGGCGGTCGGCTGCGGCCCGGTGCTGCCGGCGGGCCAGGGCCTGCAGCTGGGACTCCCAGGATCGCAACCGGTTCCGGCGTCTGGTGTCCGGGGCGGCGAGCCGGTCGCAGACCGCCTCGACCAGATCATCGGCCCGCGGCTCGCCGCGACCGGGCCGGGCGGCGGCACCCACCCACGGGGTGTCCCGGTAGCGGGCCGCTCGGGCGGCCAGCGTCTGCCTGGCCAGGTCCAGCATCTGCGGCCAGTGCCGGTGCAGGTCGATCTTGGCGACAACGCCGATCACCGCGTCGGTGTGGACGGCGGCCGCGTCCAGCAGCGCGCAGTCGGAGTCGGTGAGCGCCGCGGCCGCCGACACCACGAACACCACCACCGCCGGCGCCGCGCCGGTCGGCAGCGCGCTCGCCTCGACGACAACCCGCTCCGGCAGCCGGCCGGTCAGCGCAGTCGCCACCGCGGTCACCCCGGCGAGCCGCGGACCGGTCACCAGCACCACCTCGTGGTGCCGGTCGGCCGGGGGACGCGCCCGGGGCGCGATCGACGCCACCAGCGCGTCCACCCCGGCCACCGGGTCCGCGCGGCCGGTCACGCGCCCGCCCGGAACCACAGCCGCAGCGACCCCCGGGCGATGTCGGACCCGCACGCCCGGTGCAGCGCGTCCACCGGGCCGCACCGGTAGCGGTGCCAGTGCCGGGCCCGGCGCAGCTGCGCGTCGGCGTCAGCCGCCGGCTCGGCGGTGAGGCCGGCCGCTTGGGCCAGCTCCATCGCCGCGGCCATCCGGGCCAGCACCGTCTCGTCGCGAGACAGGAAGGCGTCGATCCGGCCGTCGGCGACGGCCAGCGCCGCCAGCCGCCGCACGGCGGCCAGCAACCGCCGGTAGCGCACCACCGCGGCCAGGGCGTCCAGCCGCTCGACGACCCGGTCGACCCCACTGAGCCGGCGCAGCAGCGCCCGCACCTGGTCGCGGGAGCAGCCCCGGCGGACCGCCGGGAGCACCCGGTCGATGCCGGCGACGCCCAGGGCGTCGATCAGGCACTCCGGGCGACGCGCGTCGGCCGGGCCGGCCGCGAGCGCCCGCAGCGCCGCCCACCGGGTGTCGTCCAGCACATCGGTGAGCGCGGCGACCGCGTACAACCCGGCGAGCGGCAGCACCGGCATCCCGATCCGCGCCGCGGCGCCGCTGGTCACCCCGGCCAGGTCGGCCTTGTTCCACGCCACCGCCACCGGCTGCGGCAGCGTGGCCACCGCGGCGATGTCCTCCGGTTTGACCGCCTCGGCGACCAGGTAGACCACCAGGTCGGCCGGATCGGGGCCGTCTCCCGGGGCTACCCCGGCGGCGCACAGCGCCCGGGTCACGGTGCGCCGGCCCACGCCGCGTCGTCCGCGCACGGCGACCCGCACCGGGGTGTCCAGGTCGTTCGCGATCGCGGCCACCGCCGGGTCTGCCACCTCGGCGGCGAACCGGGTCACCTCGTCGACGAAAACCGCAATCTCCCCTCATCGAGCCGTACCGAATGCTGACCTCCCGAACCAGCGGCCGCGAGTCACCCGGCGCCGTCGTCCCCAGCCAGGCAACTGTTGGGTATCAATGTGCGCCGCACGGTGGGCGGATCGAACCCGATGGGCCACCATGGACGGATGCATACAGAGCCGGGGGCACCGGCCGCCGAGGCCGGCACCCGGCGGTACCCGCGCACCTTCAGCTACCGGCCCCGCCGGTCCACCCTCACCGCCGGCCAGCAGCGGACCTGGCAGCGGCTCTGGCCGGAGTACGGCATGGACATGGACCACGCCGCCACCGGCCAGCCGGATTCGGCCGCGCTGGACGCCGCCGCCTGGTTCGGCCGGGACGCGGCGCTGGTGTTGGAGATCGGCAGCGGGACCGGCATCTCGACGGTGGCGATGGCCCGGGCCGAGCCGGACGTCGACGTCATCGCCGTCGAGGTGTACCGGCGTGGCCTGGCCCAGCTGCTCTGCGCGATCGAGCGGGAGGACGTCGGCAACGTCCGGCTGATCCGCGGCGACGCGCTCGACGTGCTGGAGTGGCTGGTCGCCACGGGGTCGCTGACCGGGGTGCGGGTCTTCTTCCCCGACCCGTGGCCCAAGGCCCGCCACCACAAGCGCCGAGTGCTGCAGCCGACGACGATGGCGCTCATCGCCGACCGGCTGCGACCCGGTGGGGTGCTGCACGTCGCCACCGACCACGCCGACTACGCCGAGCAGATCGCCGAGGCCGGCGATGCCGAACCGGCGTTGCGCCGGGTCACCGCGTCCGCCGCGCTGCCCATCGCGGTCACCCGGCCCACCACCAAGTACGAGGCGAAGGCGGCGCAGGCGGGCAGCGCGGTCGCCGAACTGCTCTGGGTGCGCAGATGAGCACCGGCACCGACCTCGCTGACGTCGCGTCGACCGACCCGCCGCCCGGGCCCGCGGCGGACCCCGAGACCCGGCGGGTGCTGCTGGTGTGGGACGCACCCAACCTGGACATGGGCCTGGGGGCGATCCTCGGCCGGCGGCCGACCGGAGCCGAACGGCCCCGGTTCGACGCCCTGGGCCGCTGGCTGCTCAACCGCACCGCCCAGGTCTCGGCCGGTCGGCCGGAGATCACCGTCGAGCCGGAGGCGACCGTGTTCACCAACATCGCGCCCGGCACCGCCGACGTGGTCCGGCCCTGGGTGGAGGCGCTGCGCAACATCGGCTTCGCGGTCTTCGCCAAGCCGAAAGTGGGCGACGACAGCGACGTGGACGCCGACATGCTCGACCACATCGCGCGACGCCGCACCGAGGGGCTGGCCGCGCTGGTGGTGGCGTCCGCCGACGGGCAGGCCTTCCGGGATCCGCTGGAGGAGTCCGCGGCGTCCGGGGTTCCGGTCCAGGTGATTGGATTTCGTGAACACGCCAGTTGGGCGCTAGCCTCGGATAACTTGGAATTCGTCGACCTGGAGGACATCCCTGGTGTGTTCCGGGAGCGGCTGCCGCGGATCAGCCTGGATTCGCTACCGGAGCAGGGCGCGTGGCTGCAGCCATTCCGGCCGCTGACCTCGCTACTGACCCCGCGTTTGTGACAACTGGACAACGCGCGGGTCACCGCAGAATTCAGCAAGGGTAAGGAGTATAGGTGTTCGCCTGGTGGGGTCGAACCGTGTACCGGTACCGGTTCATCGTGATCGGCGTCATGGTGGCCCTCTGCGTCGGCAGCGGCTTGTTCGGGATGAGCCTGGACAAGCACCTCACCCAGAGCGGTTTCTACGACGACGGCAGCGAGTCGGTGCGGGCGTCGGTGCTGGCCGACGAGGTCTACGGGCGTGACCGGGTCAGCCACGTCGTCGCGGTCTTCCCCGCCCCGGCCGGCAAGACCGTCGACGACCCGGAGTGGTCGAAGAAGATCGCCGGCGAGCTCGACACCGTCGTCAAGGACCATCCCGACCAGGTTCAGGCCTGGGTCGGCTACCTGAAGGCGATCACGTCGACCCCGGGCAAGACGCCCGAGCAGGTCCGGGAGAAGTTGCAGGCCCGTGCCGACGATCCCGACGAGGAACCGGGTGTTCGCGATGCCGCCCGCCAGGTGCTGGGCATGAACACCGAGGACGGCAAGTACACCTTCGTCTCCATCCCGCTCAAGGGCGACGACGACGACACCATCCTGAACAACTACAAGCAGATCCGGCCGGCGCTGCAGCAGCTGGACGGCGGCGCGGTCGAGCTGGCCGGGCTGGAACCGGTGGCCGACGGGCTGACCGGAACCATCGCCAAGGACGAGCAGCGGATGGAGGTGCTGGCGCTGCCGCTGGTCTGCGTCGTGCTGTTCCTGGTCTTCGGTGGGGTGGTCGCCGCCACCCTGCCCGGGCTGGTCGGTGGCCTGGCCATCGCCGGTTCGATGGGCATCATGCGCTTCACCGCCCTCTTCGGGCCGGTGCACTTCTTCGCCCAGCCGGCGGTGACGCTGGTGGGGCTCGGCATCGCCGTCGACTACGGCCTGTTCGTGGTCAGCCGGTTTCGGGAGGAGATCGCCGAGGGCTACGACACCGAGGCGGCGGTGCGCCGCACGGTGATCACCGCGGGGCGCACGGTGATGTTCTCGGCGGTGCTGATCGCGGCGTCGGCGGTGAGCATGCTGGTCTTCCCGCAGGGCTTCCTGCGCTCACTGACCTACGCGATGATCGCCGCGGTGATGCTCTCGGCGATCCTGTCGATCACCATCCTGCCTGCTGTGCTGGGCGTCCTGGGCCCCAACGTCGACGCGCTCGGGGTGCGGACGCTGCTGCGGGTGCCGTTCCTGGCCAACTGGAGACCGTCCCGGGTCTACCTGGAGTGGCTGGCCGGACTGCTGCAGCGGACCAAGACCCGCGACGAACTGGAGAACGAGTTCTGGGGCAAGCTGGTCAACCGGGTGATGAAGCGCCCGCTGCTGTTCGCGCTGCCGATCGTGATCGGGATGATCTTGCTGATCATCCCGCTGGGCAAGCTGTCGCTCGGCGCGTTCAGCGAGAAGTATCTGCCGCCGGACAACTCGGTCCGGCTGGCCCAGGAGCACTTCGACAGTCTCTTCC
>NZ_JBYCLB010000424.1:0-1647 GCF_057473705.1 Mycobacterium sp. TH-M15
CGAAGACCGAGGTCCTCGCCGCCTCCCGCCACGTCGACCTGGCAGCATTGCAACCGTCAATCAACCGATTGACCAAGGTGAAGTAGTGCAGGCCCCCCACGCGCTCACCATGCGTGAGGCACCAGCTCACCCTTCGCGCTCACTTCTACGTGAGGCACCTCGGCACCGCCAGCCGTGTCTGCGAAAACTCAACACCACAGCACTACCGAGGCTGCACCGCCGCGAGACCGCGGCACGGCAGACCCTACGTGCGGACCAGCTGGCGATGCGCCCTGGTGTTCAGGGCGGTGCCGACGTCGGCGTGCAGCTCCTTGGAGCGCTGCCATAGGGACGCGAATGCGCTTGTGGGGAGGCCGATCCCGGCGACATCGACCGCGTTGGCGTGGGCGTGGAAGCCGACCGGGACAGTGCCCTCTACCGCCGACCGCAGCGGGCCCAGGTCGTCGGGGAGGTCGTCGCCGGTGAGCGAGGTGAGCACCGCGCTCACCCCGCAGCCGATGTCCACCCCGACGGCGGCCGGACAGACCGCGTCGCGCATCGCGATCACCGAGCCCACCGTCGCCCCCCTTGCCCAGGTGTACGTCGGGCATCACCGCGACCTTCTGCACCGGCGGCAAAGCGGCGATGTTGCGCAGCTGGTCGAGGGCGGCCGGCTCGACGTCGCGTTCGTCGGCCCACAGCGCGACGTTGTCGGTTCCGGACAGGGCTACCGGGAACATGGTGTGGTCTTCCTTCTCTGGTCCGCGCGGCTGCGCCACGTGTCGTGGTCTTGGGGGTGCCCGGACAGGCCGATGCGGCTGCTGTCGATCGGGGCCGGGAACGGTTGCCGGGCTTGGCGTTCGGCTTGGCGCTTGGCTCAGCGTTTGGCGGCGGGCGACACGACGGTTGACCTGGTCGGCTGATAGGTCATCGCGGGCTCGCCGTCGGTGGCCCACGGAGTGACCACGGCGGCAGGATGGGAGCGGCGTCGGCCCCGGCCGGTGATCGTCATGACGTCGATGATGCCACCCCGGCGCCGTCGAGTCATCGCCATTTCTGGTTATCCCCGGTCCGGTTTGTTCAGGGCGGCTTATCCTCAGTCCGTTTATCCCCGGCCCGTTTATCCCCAGTTCGGCTTCCGTGCACAGGCCGGGTCCGTGCCCGGCTACGACCGGCGCCGGTGTCGGTGTGTGTTCCTACCTTCGGGGTATGGCATCGAGCATGACTCCGCAGCAGGCGCGGGACCGGATCATGTCGGCCCTCGATGCCATCGACACTGCCCACCAACTGCTGCGGGCGACGCCGTCCGACTTGGTGGGCAACGCCTTTCGCGTCGACGTGGCCGAGCGGCTGGAGACCCAGGAGCGCGCCAACCGCGGCTTCACGTACCGGATCTTCGGTGAGCTGGCCGACCCGCCCGACGACGACGGGTCGCTGGCCTCGGTGCGCTCGGCGCTGTGGGCGCGGCTGCGGATCACCCCGCGGGAGATCACCCGCCGCTGCCGCACCGCCGCCCGGATCACGCCGCGCCGCACGCTGACCGGGCCGAAGGTGGAGCCGGAGCTGCCCAACCTGGCCGGGGCGGTCGCCGCCGGCGCGGTGGGGGAGGAGCACATCCGCGCGGTCTGTCGCGCCCTGGACGTGCTGCCCGCCGCCGTCTCGCCGGCC
>NZ_JBYCLB010000425.1:0-4112 GCF_057473705.1 Mycobacterium sp. TH-M15
TCTCCATCCCGTTCACCACCGGCCTGCTGGTCGGCATCGGCGAGACGCTCGAAGAGCGGGCCGACACCCTGCACGCGATCCGCAAGGTGCACAAGGAATTCGGCCACGTCCAGGAAGTGATCATGCAGAACTTCCGGGCCAAGGAACACACCGCGATGGCGTCGACGCCGGACGCCGGCTTCGACGACTTCGTCGCGACGGTCGCGGCGGCGCGGCTGGTGCTCGGTCCGAAGATGCGGGTGCAGGCGCCGCCGAACCTGGTGTCGGCCGACGAGTGCCTGGCGCTGATCGGTGCCGGGGTGGACGACTGGGGGGGCGTGTCGCCGCTCACCCCCGACCACGTGAACCCGGAGCGCCCGTGGCCGGCGCTGGACGAGCTGGCCGCGATCACCGAGCGGGCCGGCTACGAGCTGGTGCAGCGGCTGACCGCGCAGCCCGACTACGTGCTGGCGGGCGGGGCGTGGATCGACCCGCGGGTCCAGCGGCACGTCTCGGCGCTGGCAGATCCGGCGACCGGCTGGGCCCGCGATGTCACGCCGGTCGGGCTGCCGTGGCAGGAGCCCGACGAGGTGGCGTCGGCCGGCCGGGTGGACCTGCATACCACGATCGACACCGAGGGCCGGGCGACCGAGACCCGCAGCGACCTGGAGAGCGCGTTCGGCGACTGGGAGTCGATCCGGGAGAAGGTGGCCGAGCTGGCCGCCCGCGCGCCCGAGCGGGTGGACACCGATGTGCTCGCCGCGCTGCGCTCGGCCGAGCGCGACCCGGCCGGCTGCACCGACGCCGAGTACCTGGCGCTGGCCACCGCCGACGGTCCGGCCCTGGACGCGGTTGCCGCCCTGGCTGATTCGCTGCGCCGCGACGCCGTCGGCGACGACGTGACCTACGTGGTCAACCGGAACATCAACTTCACCAACATCTGCTACGTGGGCTGCCGGTTCTGTGCCTTCGCCCAGCGCAAGGGGGACGCCGACGCCTACTCGCTCTCCAACGCCGAGGTCGGCGAGCGGGCCTTCGAGGCGCACCTGGCCGGCGCCACCGAGGTGTGCATGCAGGGCGGGATCAACCCGGAACTGCCGGTCACCGGGTACGCGGACCTGGTCCGCGCGGTCAAGGCCCGGGTGCCGTCGATGCACGTGCACGCGTTCTCTCCGATGGAGGTCACCAACGGGGTGTCCAAGAGCGGGTTGAGCATTCGGGAGTGGCTGGTCAGCCTGCGCGAAGCCGGGCTGGACTCCATCCCGGGCACCGCCGCCGAGATCCTCGACGACGAGGTCCGCTGGGTGCTGACCAAGGGCAAGCTGCCGACCTCGATGTGGGTGGAGGTGATCAGCACCGCGCACGAGGTCGGGCTGCCGTCGAGTTCGACGATGATGTACGGCCACATCGATTCGCCGCGGCACTGGGTGTCGCACCTGCGCGTGCTACGTGCCGTGCAGGACCGCACCGGCGGTTTCACCGAGTTCGTCCCGCTGCCGTTCGTGCACCAGAGCTCGCCGCTGTATCTGTCCGGCGGCGCCCGGCCGGGCCCCAGCCACCGGGACAACCGGGCGGTGCACGCGCTGGCCCGGATCATGCTGCACGGCCGCATCTCGCAGATCCAGACCAGCTGGGTCAAGCTGGGTCCGCAGCGCACCCAGGTGATGCTCACCGGCGGCGCCAACGACCTGGGCGGCACCCTGATGGAGGAGACCATCTCCCGGATGGCCGGCTCCGAGCACGGGTCGGCCAAGACCGTCGCGGATTTGGTCGCCATCGCCGAGGGCATCGGCCGGCCGGCCCGGCAGCGCACCACCACCTACACGCCGCTGACCGCCTGAGCTCTTTACGCCGGGCCGGTGAGCGGGTATACACACCGCCATGACACCGGTGGCTGTCCCGCTCACGCTGGCGCTCGTCGGCGCCACCGGTCTGGTCGGATGCAGCACGGCGAACCAGGGCGGCGGGCCGGCAGGCACCACCGCGTCGTCGACGGCCCAGTCCGGTGGGTTCGCGGTGAGCAGTCCCGCCTTCGCCGAGAACACCAAGATTCCGGTCGAGTACACCTGCGAGGGGCGGGACGTCCCCCCGTCGCTGCACTGGCACGACGTGCCGCCGGACGCCGAGTCGCTGGCCGTGGTGGTCGACGATCCGGACGCGCCGGCCGGGCTCTACGTGCACTGGGTCGTCACCGGCATCCCGGTGACCAGCACCGAGGTCACCGCCGGCGCTCTGCCGTCGACGGCGGTGGTGAGCCTGAACTCGAACGACCGGGCCGAGTACCTGGGGCCGTGCCCGCCGGCCGGCAGCGGGGTGCACCACTACCGGTTCAAGGTGTACGCGCTGAGCCAGGCGTTGACGTTGACGCCGACCACTCCGGCGACGGAGTCGACCACGACGATCGCCGACCTGGCGGTGGCGGTGACCGTCACCGTCGGGCTCTTCGGCGACTGACCGGGCTAGAGCCGGGCGGCCAGCTCGGTGCCCTGCCGGATCGCCCGCTCGGCGTCCAACTCGACGGCGAGCGCCGCCCCGCCGATGACGTGCGGGGCCACCCCGCGGGCGCGCAACCCGTCTTCCAGGTCGCGCACCGGCTCCTGGCCGGCGCAGATCACCACGTTGTCCACCTCCAGCAGCCGCGGACGGGCGTGTTTGGACCCGACGCTGATGTGCAGCCCGCCGTCGTCGATCCGCTCGTAGTTCACCCCGGAGAGCTGTTGCACGCCTTTGGCTTTGAGCGAGGCACGGTGCACCCAGCCGGTGGTCTTGCCGAGCTTGCGGCCCTGCCGGCCCGCGGTGCGGGCCAGCAGGTACACCTGGCGTGCCGGGGCCGCCGGCACCGGGGCCACCAGCGCGCCGCGGGCCTCCCACGGATCGGCGGCGCCCCACTCGGCCTTCCACTCCTTGAGGTTCAGCGTCGGCGAGGCCGCCGGGTCGCCGGTGACCAGGAACTCGCTGACGTCGAACCCGATCCCACCGGCGCCCACCACCGCCACCGCGGTGCCGACCGGCCGCCCGGTGATCGCCTCGGCGTAGGTCAGCACCATCGGATGGTCGATGCCGGCGATGTCCGGAATCCGCGGCCGCACCCCGGTGGCTAGTACCACCTCGTCGAAGCCGGCCAGATCCTCGACGGTGGCGGGGCTGCCCAGTCGCAGCGTCACCCCGTGTCTGGGCAGCATGGCGGTGTAGTAGCGGATGGTCCCGGCGTACTCCTCCTTGCCGGGAATCCGCTTGGCCAGGTCGAACTGGCCGCCGATGACGTCGTTCGTCTCGAAGAGCGTCACCCGGTGGCCGCGCTGTGCGGCGGTCAGCGCCGCGGCCAGCCCGGCCGGACCGGCGCCGACCACCGCGACGCCGCGGGCCCGTCGGGTGGGGCCGATGACCAGTTTGGTCTCCTGACCGGCCCGCGGATTCACCAGACACGACGCCTTCTTGTGCACGAAGACGCGGTCCAGGCAGGCCTGGTTGCAGGAGATGCAGGTGTTGATCTCGTCGGCGCGGTTCTCCATCGCCTTGCGCACCCAGTCCGGGTCGGCCAGCATCGGTCGGGCCATCGAGATCAGCTGCACGCTGGTGTCGGCCAGGATCTGTTCGCCGGTCTGCGGCATGTTGATCCGGTTGGAGGCCACTACCGGGATGTCGACGTGTTCGGCGACGGCGTTGCTGATGTCGACGAACGCGCTGTTGGGCACCGAGGTGACGATGGTCGGCACCCGCGCCTCGTGCCAGCCGAAGCCGGAGTTGATCATCGTCGCGCCGGCCGCCTCGACATCGGTGGCCAGCGCCAGGACTTCGTCCCAGCTCTGTCCGTCCTCGACGTAGTCGGCCATCGACATCCGGTAGCAGACGATGAAGTCGGGTCCGACCGCGTCGCGGACGCGGGCCACCACCTGCACCGGGAACTTGCGCCGGTTCGCCGGTGATCCGCCCCAGGCGTCGGTGCGCCGGTTGGTGCGCGCCGCCAGGAACTGGTTGAGCAGATACCCTTCGCTGCCCATGATCTCGACCCCGTCATAGCCGGCGTCGCGGGCCAGCGCCGCGGCGCGGGCGAAGTCGTCGATGGTCGTCTGCACGCCGCGTGCGGAGAGCGCCCGCGGCCGAAACGGGTTGATCGGGGCCTTGATCGACGA
>NZ_JBYCLB010000426.1:0-1826 GCF_057473705.1 Mycobacterium sp. TH-M15
GGCGAACGAGTACAGGATCAGCCCCGAGCAGTCGAAGCCGACCGTGCCCGCCCCGGAGTCGATGCCGCGGCTCGGCCCGGCGGCGTTGCCGCCACCCCAGGAATACGGCACCCCGCGCTGGGACAGGCCGCGCCGGATCACGTATTCGGAGGCCTTGCGCCCGTACACCCGCGGGATGGCGCCGTTGGTGAAGCCGCTCGGCGTGGGGGCCAGCCCCAACCCCTGCAGGAACTCCCGGCCCATGTTGGACGTGACCTGCGACGAGGTGGTGGAGATTCCCAGCAGCTGGTTGAATACGGCGATCGGGTCGCCGCCGACGTTGGCGCTGGGCACCATCGGCAGGGTCGGGTCCCACTCGCCGGCCCACTCGGTGGCGGCCGGCGGATTCCCCGGCAGGGCGTCACCGTCGGGTCCGGCCTCCCACCGGTCGCCGTTCCCGGCCGGCTGCACCTGCAACTCCTCGCGGGCCGTCACATCCGATCCCGGGTCGGCCGCGGCCGTCCCCGGCCCGGCAAGCAGCCCGAGCAACAGCGTCATGCCCAGCATCGACGCCCCGACCGGCCGGGCGAGCCGACCGGCCCGCCGGGCGGATCGGGCGGTGGAGCCACGCTCGGTGCGTCTCATTCGACGGTGCCTCCTCGGGCTCGGTGCGGCGGGCGACGCCGGTCTCCGGCGGTGCCGAGAGCAGGGATAAAGCGCGTCGCCTTTTGCACCATATGTCACGTCAGCAACTACTGAAACATTCGTAACGGACTAATGCCGCGCCTTAAGCAGGTTGTGACCCGATGGTGACAATAAAATGCGCTGCCGAGATCGCGTCAGATGCCCGTAGACACGAATTGCGCAGGTGACGGTGCTGACCGTCGACGGCTAGTGCCGCGCCGTTCGTTTGCTGAGCTGTTGCAGCTTGCGGGTGACGCCGACCGCGGCCGCCACCCCGACCAGCAACACCACCGTCAGGCCGGTCCACGGCAGGTCCGGGGTGTCGAGTTCGTTGAGGAAGTTCTGCGCCGAGACCACCGGGTTTCCGGTCTTGGCGTGGTCTTCGCCGGCCTCCAGCTTGGACCGGTGGAACTGGCCGGAGTAGCTGCCGACGTAGGACGGGCTGAGCACCAGCACGGTCGAGCCCGGGTCGTCCCCGCCGATCACGGTGGCGACGTCGCGCAGGGCGGTGTCCATCCCCGGGTTGCGGGCGATGACGATGACCTTCAGGTCGATGCCGCCCTGGTTCGCCTGCTGCACCACGGTGCGCAGGCCCGGCACGTCGGCGGCGGGCGCGCTGACCGCGTCGGCCTCGACATCCGTCTTGAGCAGTGCCATGCAGTCGTCCGGGGGCACCGTCGGGTCCAGGCCGACGTTGATGCAGATCTCGCTGGGGATGTAGGCCGGGAGCTGCGGGATGGTCACGGCCATGACGGTACCAATCCGCATACCCGGCCGGGCAGCCACTCGCGTTGCAGTACGCACGTACCGCTAGAGTGATCCACGCCCGCCGGCGCGGCCCGCCCGGCGGCGAAGTTCGATCCCCGGGAGTTGGATGTGAGCAGCACAGCGTCGGTGAATTCGTTCGGAGCCCGCGCCAGCCTCGCCGTCGGCGAGGACACCTACCAGATTTACCGGCTCGACGCCGTGCCCGGCACCGAGAAGCTCCCCTACAGCCTCAAGGTGCTCGCCGAGAACCTGCTGCGCAACGAGGACGGCGCCAACATCACCGCCGACCACGTCCGGGCGATCGCCACCTGGAACCCGTCGGCCCAGCCGAGCACCGAGATCCAGTACACCCCGGCGCGGGTGGTCAGGCAGGACTTCACCGGCGTGCCGTGCAT
>NZ_JBYCLB010000427.1:0-4962 GCF_057473705.1 Mycobacterium sp. TH-M15
ACCCGTTCAACATGACCCAGCAACCGGCGTTGACCATCCCGGTCGGTGTCACCGACGACGGGCTGCCGATCGGAATGCAGATCATCGGCCCTCGGCATAGCGACGATCTGGTGTTGGCCGTGGGACTCTTCGCCGAACAGGTGCTGAGTTAGTGTTCGTCGCGTGGCGGCTCGGCGCGCGCGAACGCCAACCGCTCGCCGGCGGCGCCGGCCAGCCATAGGTCGGTGCATGCGGCGGCCATGTCGTCCAGCCCCTCTTCGATGACGGCGAAGACATTCCCCGGCACCCAGCCGACATCGCCGTTGAGCAACAAGTTGTTCCGGCCGTAGAAAATCGCCAGGTCGGTCGCGCCCCGCGGTGAGTGCGCTTCGGAACCCTGCCGGTAGCCGTACGCCGGGTTGCCGATCTCGGACGCGTCGAAGCCGAAGAAACACACATCACCCGGTATCGGTGTGACGGTGCAGTTCTCCCGGCCCGGCGAGCGCAGCGGCGGCAACAGTGTGTACACCTCGTTGCGGGCGTACTTGCCGTGGTAGGCCTGCCCGGCGACCGGCAGCGCATCCCAGACCGCGGCGCAGGTGCGCGGAGCGGCGTCGTCGAGCAGGCGTGCCCGGCAGGCGGCTTGCCGCCGGGTGAGGGTGATCGAGACGTACCGAGCCACTCGGGCTCCTCTCACGGCACCGGATGCGGCGGTCATGTCGATTGTCGACAAGGTGCAGCATACCGCCGGGCCTCGGCGATCGGCGGCGTCGGACCGGGGCCCGTGACCAGTTGCCCGACCGACTAAACGAGTTTGCGCTTAACCGCTGCCGACGCGTCCTCCCCGGTGTAGCATCTCGACGGGCCGTGTCCACGGCGAGCCCTTCCGATTCGAAAGGACCACCAATGCGCAACACAACGAAACGGGTAGCAGCGGTCTCCGCAGCCATTGCGGGCGTCGCGCTGATCGGCTCGGCGTGCCAGACCAAGGAGAAGGCCGAGTCCATCGCGAGCTCCGCCAGTTCCGTGGTGAGCTCGGCAAGTTCGGTTGTCTCCTCGGTGATCGCCGAGCCGGGCACCTCGGCGGCTGCCGGCAGCACCACCCAGATGCAGGGCGCCGACGGCAAGGAGTACACCGTATCCGGCGACATCCTGACCAAGTACGAATCCCTCAGCTCCAGCGCCAAGCAGGACTTGGGCGAGCCGCTCGGAGACGAACAGAAGAACCCCGACGGTGGCGTCTACCAACAGTTCGACGGCGGCGTGATCGTGCACACCACCCGCTCCTACGTGGTGTGGGGCAAGATCCGCGACAAGTGGAACGAGCTGGGCGGCTCGCAGGGCAAGCTCGGCTACCCGACCAGCGACGAGACCGACACCGCTGACGGTGGCAAGAAGACCACCTTCGAGCACGGCGTCGTCACCTGGAAGCCGGGTGAGGACGAGGCCACGGTCGAGATGAACTGACCTTCAGCCGATTCGGAGCCGGGCAGCCGCATCGCGGTTGCCCGGCTCTGCTTTGCCCGGAGGGTGGGCCACTCAGTCGACCAGGGCCGCGAATCCGGGCTTGATCACCCCGTCGATGATCGCCACCCGCTGGTCGAACGGGACGAACGCCGACTTCATCGCATTGACGGTGAACCGGCGCAGATCCTCCCAGCCGTAGCCGAACGTCTCGGCCAGCGCCAGCATCTCCTTGCTCATGGTGGTGTCGCTCATCAATCGGTTGTCGGTGTTGACGGTCACCCGGAACCGGGCGCGCGCCAGCAGGTCGAACGGGTGCTCGGCGATGCTGGCCACCGCACCGGTCTGCACGTTGGAGCTGGGACACAGCTCCAACGGAATCCGCTTGTCCCGCAGGATCGCCGCCAGCCGGCCCAACCGGAGACACCCGTCGTCGGCCACCGTGATGTCGTCGGCGATCCGCACCCCGTGCCCGAGCCGGTCCGCGCCGCAGAACGCGATCGCCTCGTGGATGGACGGCAGCCCGAACGCCTCGCCGGCGTGAATGGTGAAGCGGGCGTTGCGGTCCCGCATGTACTCGAACGCATCGAGGTGGCGGGTCGGCGGGTAGCCGGCCTCGGCTCCGGCGATGTCGAACCCGACCACCCCGTTGTCCCGGAACCGGATCGCCAACTCGGCGATCTCGCGGGAGACCGCCGCGTGCCGCATCGCGGTGACCAGGCAGCGCACCATGATCGGGTGGCCGGCCGCCGCCGCCGACCGCTCCCCGTCGGCGAAGCCGGCCAGCACCGCGTCGGTGACGTCGTCGAACGACAGCCCGCCTTCGATGTGCAGTTCCGGCGCGAACCGGACCTCGGCGTAGACCACCGAGTCGGCGACCAGGTCCGCCACGCATTCGGCGGCCACCCGGTGCAGCGCGTCGGCGGTCTGCATCACCGCGACCGTATGGCTGAACGGCTCCAGGTAACGCTCCAGTGAGCCGCTGTGCGACCGGGTGCGAAACCAGGTCGCCAGCGCGCCGGCCTCGGTAGCGGGCAGCTCGTCGTAGCCGATCTGCCCGGCGATCTCCAGCACCGTGCCGGGACGCAGCCCGCCGTCGAGGTGGTCGTGCAGCAGCACCTTGGGCACCCGGCGGATCGAATCCAGGGTCAATGGTGGCACGGTCACGGCTCGACCCGATCGAGGATCAGCGGGTGCCGGGGCGGCCCCGTCGCGCCGTGACTCCACCCGCCGTCCAGCTCGACCAGCGCCGCGGGGCCGCGGTCCGGAGTGGCGGTGTACAGCGTGAACAACGGCTCGCCGGCGACCACCGGATCACCGGGGCGACGATGAATCCGGAGACCGGCGCCCGGCTGCACCGGCTCACCCGGGCGGGTGCGCCCCGCGCCGAGTCGCCAGGCCGTCATCCCCAGTGCCATCGCGTCGATGTCCCCCATTGTGCCGCCGCTGCCCGCCGTCACCGTCTCCGAACACGCGGCCACCGGCAGCGGAACCGACAGATCACCGCCCTGCGCGACGATCATCGCCCGGAACCGATCCATCGCACTGCCGTCACGCAGCGTCTGAGCCGGGTCCGCACCGTCGACCCCGGCGGCGGCCAGCATCTCGGCAGCCAGCCGCAGCGTCAGCTCCACCACGTCGTCCGGCCCGCCGCCGGCCAGCACGTCGATCGCCTCGGCGACCTCGAGCGCGTTGCCGACGGTCGCGCCGAGCGGTCGGCTCATGTCGGTCAGCAGCGCCCGGGTGGCGATGCCGTGCGCGGCGCCCAACCGCACCAGCACGGCCGCCAGGTCCCGGGCCGTCGCCAGCGATTTCATGAACGCCCCGGAACCCACCTTCACGTCCAGAATCAGCGCACCGACGCCCTCGGCGATCTTCTTGCTCATCACCGAACCGGCGATCATCGGCAACGACTCGACCGTCGCGGTGATGTCGCGCAGCGCGTACAGCTTGGCGTCGGCGGGCGCCAGCCGGCCGGCGGCGAAGATCGCCGCGCCGACGTCCACCAGCTGACCGCGGATCCGATCGGCCGACAGCGCCGCGGTGAAACCCGCGATCGACTCCAGCTTGTCCAGGGTTCCCCCGGTATGGCCCAGCCCGCGGCCCGACGCACTGGGCATCGCGGCACCGCAGGCCGCGACGACGCCGGCCAGCGGCAGGGTGATCTTGTCGCCCACCCCGCCGGTGGAGTGCTTGTCCACCGTCCTCAGCGGCGGGCCGCCCCGACGCAGGCCGGCGAAGTCCAGCCGCTCCCCGGAGGCCACCATCGCCGCGGTCCACCGGGAGATCTCCGCGGCGTCCATGCCCCGCAGGAAGATCGCCATCAGCAGCGCGGCCATCTGCTCCTCGGCCACCCGGCCGCGGGTGTAGCCGTCGACGATCCAGTCGATCGCGGCGTCGGAGAGCCGGCCGCCGTCACGCTTGGCGCGGATCAGCGTCGGGGCGTCGAACGTCACGACCCGGCACCCCAAGCCGCCGGGCCGAACGCGTCCGGCAGCAGCTCGCCCAGCGTCCGCGCACCGTCCGGGTGGTCGATCCACATGCCGGCGCCGCCATGTTCGAGCAGCACCTGGCGGCACCGCCCGCACGGCATCAGCAGCCGGCCCGTCGCGTCGGTGCAGGCCAGCGCGGTCAGTCGGCCGCCGCCGTCGGCGTGCAGCGCGGCCACCACCCCGCACTCGGCGCACAGGCTCAACCCGTATGAGACATTCTCCACATTGCACCCGGTGACCACCGCGCCCGAACCGGTCACCGCCGCCGCACCCACCCGCAGCCCGGAGTAAGGTGCATAGGCCCGGGCGGCAACCTCAGTTGCCCGGTGCCGCAGCAGATTCCAGTCGATCGCGGCCGCCGCGGCGTCGCCGTCCGGATGCTCTGGAGGGTGGTCTGCGCCCATTGGGAAATCCCGTCCGGTTGTCAGGTGTTGTCGAATGTCACACTAACTTCGCCGTCGCGGTCGCGCCGGTCCCGCCATCCGGTTATTTCGGCGTCACCGATGGGTTTAGAGTCCATCGGAGGGGTTATTCACAGCAAGGGCGTGTAACGACCGCAAGCGTGCCGGAGCCGGGCACCGGGGTCGTTACAGATGGAGGCGCGTAGCGACCACGGGCGCGGCGAGCCGAGCGCAGTGGGCCACTATAGATATGGAGGCGCTGATGACGGCGGCGACATCCGCGGGTGCGGCAACGCCGAGGACGCGGAGCACGCGGCCTCGACGGCAAACCCTGTACAAGGGCGACCCGGGCATGTGGGCCTGGGTCTTCCACCGGATCACCGGGGCGACCATCTTCTTCTTCCTGTTCGTGCACGTCTTGGACACCGCCCTGGTCCGGGTCAGCCCACAGGCCTACACCGAGGTCATCGCGACGTACAAGACCCCGATCGTCGGCCTGATGGAGCTGGGCCTGGTGGCCGCGGTGCTCTACCACGGGCTGAACGGCATCCGGGTGATCCTGATCGACTTCTGGTGGCAGGGCTGCCGGTACCAGAAGGTGATGCTGTGGACGGTCTGCGTCGTCT
>NZ_JBYCLB010000428.1:0-6270 GCF_057473705.1 Mycobacterium sp. TH-M15
CCGACGCCGAGGGGGTGAGCAAGCGGATCACGATCACCGTCGCCGGTGCGGCCGGCGACGACGAGGCGCTGGTCGCCGCCCGGCTGATCGCCCGCGACAGCCTGGTCAAGACCGCACTGTTCGGGTCCGACCCCAACTGGGGCCGGGTGCTGGCCGCGGTCGGGATGGCGCCGTTCCGGCTCGACCCGGACCGGATCACCGTGTCGTTCAACGGCTCGCCGGTCTTCAGCGGCGGCATGCCGGTCCCTGGCGCCCGCCAGGTGGACCTCTCCGGCCCGGACGTCGACGTCGTCGTCGACCTCGAGCTGGGCACCGGGAGCGCCGCGATCCGCACCACCGACCTGTCGCACGCCTACGTCGAAGAGAACTCGGCTTACAGCTCATGATCTTCGCTCCGCATCGTCGGCGGTGGCAAAGCTCATGACCGACACCGCGACCAAGGCCCAGGTGCTCGCCGAAGCGCTGCCCTGGCTCAAGCAGCTGCACGGGCGGATCGTCGTCGTCAAATACGGCGGCAACGCGATGACCGACGACACCCTCAAGAACGCGTTCGCCGCCGACATGGCGTTCCTCCGCAACTGCGGCATCCACCCGGTGGTGGTGCACGGCGGCGGACCGCAGATCAGTGCCATGCTCACCCGGCTGGGCATCGAAGGCGACTTCAAGGGCGGATTCCGGGTCACCACACCGGAAGTCCTCGACGTGGCGCGGATGGTGCTGTTCGGCCAGGTCGGCCGGGAGCTGGTCAACCTGATCAACGCGCACGGACCGTACGCGGTCGGCATCACCGGCGAGGACGCGGCGCTGTTCACCGCGGTGCGCCGCAGCGTCACCGTCGACGGGGTGGCCACCGACATCGGCCTGGTCGGCGACGTCGAGACGGTCAACACCGAAGCGGTGCGCGACCTGATTGCCGCACACCGGATCCCGGTCGTCTCGACGCTGGCCCCCTACGCCGACGGGGTGGTGCACAACATCAACGCCGACACCGCCGCGGCGGCGCTGGCCGAGGCGCTGGGCGCGGAGAAGCTGTTGATGCTCACCGACGTGGCAGGCCTCCACACCCGCTGGCCGGAGCGGGACTCGCTGGTCAGCGAGATCGACACCGCGACGCTGGCGCAGCTGCTGCCGACCCTGCAGGCCGGGATGATCCCCAAGGTGGAGGCCTGCCTGCGCGCCGTGGGCGGCGGCGTGCCCAGCGCGCACGTCATCGACGGCCGGGTGGAGCACTGCGTGCTGGTCGAGTTGTTCACCGACGCCGGCACCGGGACCAAGGTGGTGAATCCATGACCGAATCACCTGGTGGCGACCCGCTGCGCTCGGCCTCGCCGAGCTTGCGATCGCCACGCACTGAAGCCATACAGCACCGGTGGTCGACGGTGATGATGCACAACTACGGCACCCCGCCGGTGGCGCTGGCTAGCGGTGACGGCGCGGTGGTCACCGACGCCGACGGCCGGTGCTACCTGGATCTGCTCGGCGGGCTGGCGGTCAACATCCTCGGCCACCGCCACCCCGCGCTCATCGAGGCGGTCACCGCACAGCTGTCCACCCTGGGGCACACCTCGAACCTGTACGCCACCGAGCCGGGCATCGCGCTGGCCGAGGAGCTGGTCGCCCTGCTCGGCGCCGGCCAGCCGGCTCGGGTGTTCTTCTGCAACTCCGGCACCGAGGCCGTCGAGGTCGCGTTCAAGCTGTCGAGGCTCACCGGGCGCAGCAAACTCGTTGCCGCGCAGGGGGCGTTCCACGGCCGGACGATGGGATCGCTGGCGCTGACCGGCCAGCCCGGCAAGCAGGACCCGTTCGCCCCGCTGCCCGGCGAGGTCAGCCACGTGCCGTTCGGCGACGTCGACGCGCTGGCCGCGGCGGTCGGCGACGACACCGCCGCGGTGGTGCTGGAGCCGATCATGGGCGAGAGCGGGGTGGTCGTTCCGCCGGACGGCTACCTGCTCGCCGCCCGGGAGATCACCGCCCGGCACGGTGCGCTGCTGGTGCTCGACGAGGTGCAGACCGGGGTGGGCCGCACCGGCACGTTCTTCGCCCACCAACACGACGGCATCACCCCCGACGTGGTGACGCTGGCCAAGGGGCTGGCCGGCGGGCTGCCGATCGGCGCCTGCCTGGCGGTCGGCCCGGCCGCCGAGCTGTTCGCCCCCGGGATGCACGGCAGCACGTTCGGCGGCAACCCGGTCTGCACCGCCGCCGCGTCGGCGGTGCTGCGGGTGCTGGCCGCCGACGACCTGGTGCGCCGTGCCGGGACGCTGGGAAAGTCGTTGAGCCACGGCATCGAAGCGCTGGGCCATCCGCTCATCGACCATGTTCGCGGGCGCGGGCTGCTCTGCGGCGTGGTGCTGACCGCGCCGCGGGCCAAGAACGTCGAGACCGCGGCCCGCGACGCCGGATTCCTGGTCAACGCCGCCGCACCGGACGTGGTCCGGCTGGCGCCACCGCTGATCATCGGCGAGGCGCAGCTGGAGTCCTTCGTCACCGCCCTGCCCGCCATCCTGGACGCCAGTGAGGAACCCGCATCGTGACCCGGCATTTCCTGCGCGACGACGACCTCTCCCCGACCGAGCAGGCCGAGGTGCTGGCGCTGGCGGCCGACCTCAAGCAGAGCCCGGTGAGCCGGCGGCCGCTGGACGGGCCGCGCGGCGTGGCGGTGATCTTCGACAAGAACTCCACCCGGACCCGGTTCTCCTTCGAGATCGGCATCGCCCAACTCGGCGGGCACGCCGTCGTCGTGGACGGCCGCTCCACCCAGCTGGGCCGCGACGAGACGCTGCAGGACACCGGCCGGGTGCTCTCCCGCTACGTTGATGCCATCGTCTGGCGGACCTTCGGTCAGGACCGGCTGACCGCGATGGCCGAGACCGCGACGGTGCCGGTGGTCAACGCGCTCTCCGACGAATTCCACCCCTGCCAGGTGCTGGCCGATCTGCAGACGATCGCCGAACGCCGCGGGTCACTTCCCGGTCTGCGGCTGTCCTACTTCGGTGACGGCGCCAACAACATGGCCCACTCGCTACTGCTCGGCGGCGTCACCGCCGGCCTGCACGTCACCGTCTGCGCGCCCGCCGGTTTCGCCCCCGACCCGGCGGTGGTGCACGCCGCGCGGCACCGGGCCGCGGCCACCGGCGGGTCGGTGACGCTCACCGCCGACCCGGCCACGGCGGCGCGCGGCGCCGACGTGCTGGTCACCGACACCTGGACGTCGATGGGCCAGGAAGACGACGGGCTGGACCGGGTGGCGCCGTTCCGGCCGTTCCAGGTCAACGACGACCTGGTCGGCCGCGCCGACCCGGAGGCCATCGTGCTGCACTGCCTGCCGGCGCACCGCGCCGACGAGATCACCGACGCGGTGATCGACGGGCCGCACAGCGCGGTCTGGGACGAGGCGGAGAACCGGCTGCACGCGCAGAAGGCGCTGCTGGTCTGGTTGCTGGAGCGGCGCCGATGAGCGCCGGCATGCCCAAGGCGCCGGCCGAGGGCGGCGTCACCCGGGTCGGTCGGCAGGCCCGGATCGTCGAGCTGCTGTCGTCGGCGCCGGTGCACAGTCAGACCGAGCTGGTGGCGCTGCTGGCCGCCGACGGCATCGAGGTCACCCAGGCCACCTTGTCCCGGGACCTGGAGGAGCTCGGTGCGGTGAAGCTGCGCGGCGCCAACGGCGGCGCGGGCGTGTACGTGGTCCCGGAGGACGGCAGCCCGGTGCGCGGGGCGCCGGCCGGCACCAGCCGGCTCTCCCGGCTGCTGGGCGAGCTGCTGGCCTCCACCGACGCCACCGGCAATCTCGCCGTGCTGCGCACCCCGCCGGGCGCCGCCGACTACCTGGCCAGCGCGATCGACCGGGCGGCGCTACCGTACGTGGTCGGCACCATCGCCGGGGATGACACTATCTTCGTGGCGGCCCGCGAGCCGATGACCGGCGCCGAGCTGGCCGCGGCCCTCGTCGACCTGAAGTGACGACCTAACCGAGAACTAAGGAGATCCATTCATGTCCGAGCGCGTCATCCTGGCCTACTCCGGGGGGCTGGACACCTCGGTGGCGATCAGCTGGATCGGCAAGGAGACCGGGTGCGAGGTGGTCGCCGTCGCGATCGACCTCGGCCAGGGCGGCGAGGACATGGAGGTGGTGCGCCGGCGCGCCCTGGACTGCGGGGCGGTCGAGGCGGTCGTCGTCGACGCGCGCGACGAGTTCGCCGACGGTTACTGCCTGCCCACCATCCAGTCCAACGCGCTCTACATGGACCGCTACCCGCTGGTCTCGGCGATCAGCCGGCCGCTGATCGCCCAGCACCGGGGGGCCGCGGCCCGGCAGCACGGCGGCGGCACCGTCGCGCACGGCTGCACCGGCAAAGGCAACGACCAGGTCCGGTTCGAGGTCGGGTTCGCCACGCTGGCACCGGATCTGAAGGTGTTGGCGCCGGTCCGCGACTACGCCTGGACCCGGGAGAAGGCCATCGCCTTCGCCGAGGAGAACGCCATCCCGATCAACGTCACCAAGCGGTCGCCGTTCTCGATCGACCAGAACGTGTGGGGCCGCGCGGTGGAGACCGGCTACCTGGAACACCTGTGGAACGCGCCGACCAAGGACGTCTACTCCTACACCGAGGATCCGACCCTCCACTTCACCACCCCCGACGAGGTGATCGTCGGCTTCGAGCGCGGGGTGCCGGTCTCGATCGACGGCCGCGCGGTCAGCGTGTTGGGCGCCGTCGAGGAGCTCAACCGCCGCGCCGGCGCTCAGGGGGTGGGCCGGCTCGACGTGGTGGAGGACCGGCTGGTCGGGATCAAGAGCCGGGAGATCTACGAGGCGCCCGGCGCGATGGCGCTGATCACCGCGCACACCGAACTCGAACACGTGGTGCTGGAACGCGAGCTGGGCCGGTACAAGCGGCACACCGACCAGAAGTGGGCCGAGCTGGTCTACGACGGCCTGTGGTACTCGCCGCTGAAGACGGCGCTGGACGCGTTCGTCGCGCACACCCAGCAGCACGTCACCGGGGAGGTGCGGATGGTGCTGCACGGCGGCCACATCGCGGTGAACGGCCGGCGCAGCGACGAGTCGCTGTACGACTTCAACCTGGCCACCTACGACGAAGGGGACAGCTTCGACCAGACCGCTGCCCGCGGCTTCGTCGAGCTGCACGGATTGAGCTCGAAGATCGCCGCCCGCCGGGACGCGCGGTGACGTTTTCCAGCGCGAGCAGACGCAAAAGCCCCCAGTTGCGCGGGGTTTGGGGGGTATTAGCGTCTGCTCGCCGGAGGAGGGCAACCGCATGAGCACCAACGAGGGCTCGCTGTGGGGCGGGCGGTTCGCCGACGGGCCGGCCGCCGCGCTGGCCGCGCTGAGCAAGTCCACCCACTTCGACTGGGCGCTGGCCCGCTATGACATCACCGCGTCCAAAGCCCACGCCCGGGTGTTGTTCGGTGCCGGCCTGCTCACCGCCGAGCAGCGTGACGGGCTGCTGTCCGGGCTGGACCGGCTCGGCGCCGACGTCGCCGACGGCAGCTTTCGCCCGCTGGCCACCGACGAGGACGTGCACGGTGCTCTGGAGCGCGGCCTGATCGACCGGGTCGGTGCCGACCTGGGCGGCCGGCTGCGGGCCGGCCGGTCGCGAAACGACCAGGTGGCCACGCTGTTTCGGATGTGGTTGCGGGACGCGACGCGTCGGGTGGCCACCGGCGTGCTCGACGTGGTCGATGCGCTGACCGCGCAGGCCACCGCCCACCCGGGCGCGGTGATGCCGGGCAAGACGCACCTGCAGTCCGCCCAGCCGGTGTTGCTGGCGCATCACCTACTGGCGCACGCGCATCCGCTGCTGCGGGACGTGGACCGGATCGTCGACTTCGACGCCCGGGCGGCGGTCTCGCCGTACGGCTCCGGGGCGCTGGCCGGGTCGTCGCTCGGCCTGGATCCGGAGGCGATCGCCGCCGAGCTGGGGTTCGCTGCGGCAGCGGACAATTCCATCGACGCGACCGCGGCACGGGACTTCGCCGCCGAAGCGGCGTTCGTCTTCGCGATGATCGGTGTCGACCTGTCCCGGCTCGCCGAGGACATCATCATCTGGAGCTCAACGGAATTCGGCTACATCGCCCTGCACGACGCATGGTCGACCGGCAGTTCGATCATGCCGCAGAAGAAGAACCCGGACATCGCCGAGCTGGCTCGCGGCAAGTCCGGCCGGCTGATCGGGAACCTGGCCGGGTTGCTGGCCACCCTGAAAGCCCAACCGCTGGCCTACAACCGGGACCTGCAGGAGGACAAGGAGC
>NZ_JBYCLB010000429.1:0-2534 GCF_057473705.1 Mycobacterium sp. TH-M15
GATGCTCGAATTCTGCGGCCAGTACCAGCCGAAATACTCGGTATCGCGTTCGATGATCGCCGGGGTGTTCACGCCCATGAAGTTGGTGGCGTGCAGCGCCGCGGTCTCGTCCCGGTTGGTCTGGCTGACCACCGAGGGGATCACCGTCGACGCCGCAACCGTGTAAGCGTCCGCGGCGGACTGGGTGACCGCGATCTTGTGGGTGATCCACCCCAGAAGCGTCTGAAGTCCGGTGTTGAGCCCGACCGCGCTCTGGCCCGACGCCGCACCCCCCAGACCGATCCACTGGGTGGCGGTGGCCGCGGTATTGGCGGCGGAGAGCCCCATCGCGAGCTCGTGGCTGATCGCCTCGGTCATCCACACCAGCTGGTTAGCCAGCACCGACGCCGGACCGGGACCCGTCTCGAAGATCGCCGCGACGACTTCGGGAGGGGCCATCCAGCGGGGGTCGGCCATCGGCCGGTGCTAGACCATCAGCCTGGCGGCGCTGGCCAGCTCGGTGAGCAGGTAGGTGACCGAGGCCAGGTGCTGCGCTCCGGCGAAGGCCGTCCGCTGCCCGACGTGCTCGGCTGCCATGCCCAGGTAGGAGCCGCCCGATGCGTTCAGCGCGGCCGCGAACGCCGTCGAATCGGCGTCGGCTGCCATCGGCACCGTCCCGGTGAGCGCATGAGCTCCCGCGGCGGTGGCGGCGGCCATCTGTCCACTGATGACGGATTCGGTGAGCGCCGACATCTCCACGGCGACGGTGTTCACACCCAGCAATGACATCTGTGCCTCCCCATGTCACCCATCTCGCCGGTCTCGCCGGTGTCGAATCGCCTGAGTCTAAGGTGTCCAGGCGGCGGCTGTCGAGACACGTTTTTCCGGAACAGCCCGTTCACTGCGGTGTCCCGACCAACACGCCTTCGATGACGCCGTCGGTGGTGACCAGCAGGCCCCGGCCGGGCGGCAGTTGCTGGGCGGGGGTTCTGCCGAAGACCCTGACGGTGGCCGGGTCGTTGTCCATGAACAGGGTCGGCGCGCGGGAGGCTGTCAGCTTCTGCAGGAACGGGTTCATCACCGACACCCCGGCCCAGTTCCCCGGTGAGCGGGACGCGACGACGTGCAGACCGACTTCGCGGCTGCGCTCGATGAGTCCCCACAGCGGCGCCGTGGCCGCCGGCTTCCCGATAGCGCCGTGCGGCCGCAGTTCTTGCTCGTCGTCGATCAAGACGAAGTGGTGCGCTCCCTGCCACGACCGCCGATTCAGCAACTGCTCCTGACTCAGCCCGGCCGGCGGCAGCCGGTCGGCCAGCAGCTGCGCCAGCTCGCCGATCACCTGATCGATCTCGTCGGGGGTGTAGGCGTAGGCACGCACGTGCGCGCCGCGGACCTTGCCGATCAGCGACGTCTTGGGGTCGACGATGGTGATCTGGGCCTGATCCGGAGTGAACCGGCTCATCACGGCCTGCCCGAAAGCCGCTAGCGCCGTGGACTTCCCGCACGACTGACGGCCCAGCACCAACATGTTGGGCAGAGTGTGCGGCAGCACCACCGGTTGCAGCACGGTCTCCCCGATCGCGAACGGGACATCCAGCGCGCCCCCAGCGACGGGGGTATCGGGGGTTCCGGCGCTGTCCCCTGTGGTTTCCGCGTCGCGGGCATCCGGAACGCCGGCGGCGTGGGCATGCGCCGCCACGATCTGCGCCAGCGGGACGCTCGCCGGCAGCCGGGCCAGTGTCTCCACCTTGCCGGTTCCCGCGACCGCGGTGACGGCGTCGCCCACCTGCCGGGTGGCAATCCTTTCACCGCCGGCGCCGATGATCTCCGGCACCCCGACCAGCAGCTCGTAGCCGTCTCGGGTGAGCCCGAAGCCGGTCCGGTCCAGGGTGTTTCGTGCGGCCTTGCGCAGCTCGATCGAGCTGCCCATCTGCGACTCGTCGGGGTTGGAGAGCCGCAGCTGGATCCGTGCGTTCGACACGTTAAGCAGCCCCTGCTTCTGCCCGACGAACCAGGCGGTGGCGCTGGTGATGACGTGCACACCGTAGGAGAGACCCTGCCGGGCGAGGGTGATCACCCGATCTCCGATCCCGGGGTCCTTTTCGTACAGGTCGCCGAAGTTGTCGACGACGAGGAACACATCGCCGAATTTGTCCGCCCGGTCGGTGCCCCCACCGGCAGAGCCGGTCGAGCCGGCAGAGCCGAATCGCCGCTCGCGGAACTCCGCGATGTCGATCTGGAAGCGCTTGAACGCCGCCTCACGCGCCCTGATCAGACCTTCGACGGTCGCCACGGTTCGCGAAACACCCTCGCTGTCACTGAGACTGACCACCCCGGCCACATGCGGCAGCTCTTCCACCGGGTACAGCGTGGCGCCCACACAGAAGAACGTCACCCGCTCCGGTGTGTACATCAGCGCCGCGGACACCATCAACGTCATCATCGTGGTCGACTTGCCGCGCTGCGCGGTGGCGACAACCATGACGTTGTCCATCTCGGCGTCGACGACGTGCACCCGCTGGGTGTGCTCATCGGGGATGTCCACCACGCCCACC
>NZ_JBYCLB010000430.1:0-5702 GCF_057473705.1 Mycobacterium sp. TH-M15
GGTCAATGAAGCGGCGGCCGCGGCGACGGTTGCGGCCGCCGCTTCCCCCTGCCCTCTTGACAAGATGGTCTCCATATCAGCGGCAATCACCGTTTACCGTTGGGTGACGGAAGAAATCCACACCGCCGGAACCGGTGCGCTGCCGCGAGGCGATCATGTATGGTCCCCTTCGGCATCACAACTACCGGTGCGTAGTGAGACCAGCCACGGACAAGACGGCTGCGGCGGCAGGAGGAGGGTGCATGCAACACCAGCTGCCGCTGCATGGCCCACACCGGGCGTTGCGGAGACGTCGATGACCGCCCCGGCGGAGGTGCCGATGACCGCCCCGGCGCAGGCGCCGGCGACCGCCCCCCAGCCCCGATTGGCCGATTTCCTGCGCGACCGGCTGACGCCGCCGATGGTGATGGTCGGCGGCTTCTTCAAGATGTGCGCCCTGGCCACCCGGGCGCTCTTCCAGGGGCCGGTGCAGTGGCGCGAGACCATCCAGCAGGGCTGGTTCATCATGAGCGTCGCGATCATGCCGACCATCGCGGTCGCGATCCCGCTGACCGTGCTGCTGGTCTTCACGCTGAACATCCTGCTGGCCCAGTTCGGCGCCGCCGACATCTCCGGCGCCGGCGCCGGCATCGCCGCGGTCACCCAGCTGGGGCCGCTGGTCACCGTGCTGGTGGTGGCCGGTGCCGGGTCGACGGCGATCTGCGCCGACCTGGGCGCCCGCACCATCCGCGAGGAGATCGACGCGATGGAGGTGCTCGGCATCGACCCGATCCACCGGCTGGTGGTGCCCCGGGTGATCGCCGCCACCGTCGTCGCGCTGCTGCTCAACGCCCTGGTGATCGTCATCGGCCTGGCCGGCGGCTTCCTGTTCGGGGTGTACCTGCAAAACGTCTCCGGCGGCGCCTACCTGTCCACGCTGACCCTGATCACCGGCCTGCCCGAGGTGGTCATCTCGACGGTGAAAGCCTGCGTGTTCGGCATGATCGCCGGGCTGGTCGGCTGCTACCGGGGGCTGACGGTCCGCGGCGGCTCCAAGGGGCTGGGCACCGCCGTCAACGAGACCGTGGTGCTGTGTGTGATCGCGCTGTTCGCGGTGAACGTCATCCTGACCACCATCGGCGTCAAGTTCGGGACGGGGAGCTGAGATGGCGACATCGGCGGTGCTGCGTGCCCGCTTCCCCGGGCTGACCAGGAGCTACCACCGCTACCTCGGAGCGGCCAGCCGGTCACTGGACACCAGTGGGCGGATGGGCTGGTTCTCCTTCACCACGATCCGGCAGATCCCCTGGGCGCTGACCAGATACCGCCGGGAGGCACTGCGGCTCATCGCCGAGCTGGGGATGGGCACCGGTGCGATGGCCGTCATCGGCGGCACCGTGGCGATCATCGGCTTCGTGATGCTGGCCGGCGGCTCACTGATCGCGATCCAGGGCTTCACCTCGCTGGGCAACATCGGGGTGGAGACTTACACCGGGTTCGCCGCGGCGCTGGTCAACGTGCGGGTGGTCGGCCCGGTGAACGCCGGCATCGCGCTGGCCGCGACGGTCGGTGCCGGGGCCACCGCCGAGCTCGGCGCCATGCGGATCAGTGAGGAGATCGACGCCCTGGAGGTGATGGGGATCAATTCGATCTCCTTCCTGGCGTCCACCCGGGTACTGGCCGGCTTCGTGGTGATCATCCCGCTGTACGCGGTGGCGCTGCTGATGGCGTTCGCCTCGCCGCAGGTCGTCACGACGTTGTTCTTCGGGCAGTCGTCGGGCACCTACGAGCACTATTTCCGCACCTTCCTGCGCCCCGACGACGTGTTCTGGTCGTTCGCCGAGACCATCCTGATCGCGGTGGTGGTGATGGTCACCCACTGCTACTACGGCTACACCGCCAGCGGCGGGCCGGTCGGAGTCGGCACCGCGGTCGGCCGGTCGATGCGGCTCTCGCTGGTCACGGTGCCCACCGTGGTGCTGTTCGCCGCGTTGGCGCTCTACGGCGTCGACCCCAACTTCAACCTGACGATGTGAGCGCGATGGCAACCGGGCAGAACAAGTCGCACACCCCGCCGTACAAGGCGGCCGGTGCGGTGACCCTGGCGGTGCTGGCGCTGATCGTCGCACTGGTGTACGGCCAGTTCCGTGGGGCGTTCACGTCGAAGACGCCGCTGACCATGGTGGCCGGCCGGGCCGGGCTGGTGATGGACCCCGGCGGCCCGGTCACCTACAACGGCGTGCAGATCGGCCGGGTGGCCAGCATCGAACCGACCGAGCGGAACGGCAGGCCGGCGGCGAAGTTCACCCTCGACGTGAAGCCCAGGTACGTCAAGCTGCTCCCGGCCAACGTCGACGCCGAGATCGTGGCGACCACGCTGTTCGGCAACAAGTACGTCTCGCTGAGCTCACCGGAGCACCCGGACACGAAGCGGTTCAACCCGAAGAAGGACGTGATCGACGCCACGGCGGTGACCACCGAGGTCAACACCCTGTTCGAGACGATCACCAACCTGTCCGCGAACGTCGACCCGGTGAAGCTGAACCTGACCCTGCACGCCGCCGCGCAGGCGCTGACCGGCCTGGGCGACAAGCTCGGCGAGTCGGTCGTCCACGGCAACGAGATCCTCGACCACTTCAACGCACGGATGCCGGCGTTCCGCCGCGACCTGCAGCAGTTCGCCGCCCTCGGCGACATCTACTACGCCGGGGCGCCGGATCTGATCGGCTTCGCCGACACCTCGGTGGTCACCCTGAAGACGCTCGTCGACCAGCAGCGGGACCTGACCGCCGTCTGGGCCAAGACCGCCCCCGTCGGCCGGCTGGCGACCGAGACCACCAACACCATGGGGCCGGACCTGAACCGGATGTTCGCCGACCTGGTCCCGACCACCGCGCTGCTGGACGCCTACTACCCGGAGCTGCCGTGCACGCTGCGCAACACCGCCAACATCGTGCCGAGGGTCTTTGAGATCGTCGGCGGCGACGGCTACTCGCTCAACGTCACCAACGAGGCGGTCTCCCCGCAGAACGTGTACATCTACCCGGAGAACCTGCCGCGGATCAACGCCCACGGCGGCCCCGGCGGCGCCCCGGGCTGCTGGCAGGAGATCACCCACGACTTCTGGCCGGCGCCCTACCTGGTCGCCGACACCGGCGTCAGCCAAGCGCCGTACAACCACTTCGATATCGGTTCACCCTGGGCCATCGAATACATCTGGGGTCGTCAAGTCGGGGATTACACGATCAACCCATGAACATCAAAGGCACCGCCCTCAAACTCGCCGCCGTCGCCTCGGTGCTGCTGGCCTTCACGGTCGGCCTGGTGGTGGTCTTCGGCCAGATGCGGTTCGACCGGACGGCCCGCTACACCGCGGAGTTCACCAGCGCCAGCGGGCTACGGCAGGGTCAGTTCGTCCGCGCCTCCGGCGTGGAGGTGGGCAAGGTCAAGCGGCTTCGGCTGGTCGACGGCGGCCGCCGGGTGATGGTCGACTTCGACGTCGACCGCTCGCTGCCGCTGTACACTTCGACCACCGCGCACATCCGCTACTCCGACCTGATCGGCAACCGGTACCTGGAGCTCAAACGCGGCGACGGCAGCGAGGTGCTGGCCCGCGGCGGGCTGATCCCGGACTCCCGTACCCAGCCGGCGCTGGACCTCGACGCGCTGATCGGCGGGTTCAAGCCGGTGTTCCGGTCGCTGGACCCGGAGAAGGTCAACGCGATCGCCACCACCATCGTCACGGTGTTCCAGGGTCAGGGCGGCACCATCAACGACATTCTGGAGCAGACCGCCCAGCTCACCGCGCACCTCGCCGAGCGGGACCAGGCGATCGGCGAGGTGGTCACGAACCTCAACACGATCCTGGACGTCACCGTCAAGCACCGCAAAGAGTTCGACGAGACGGTGGACAACTTCGCGAAGCTGCTCGCCGGGCTGAACAAGCACGGTGAGATGCTGGCGTGGTCGACCGCCGAATTCGGCAACGCCGCCGGGAACCTGGCCGACATCCTGGCCGACACCCGGGACCCGCTGCACAAGATCTTCCCGGTCGCCGGCCCGGAGCCGCCAGACCGGATCAACGACGTGGACGACCTGCTGACCAAGCTGCCGAAGGTGGCCAAGCTCGTCGGGCGGATCGGCGTCTACGGCGACTGGTTCAACTTCTACGTCTGCAGCCTGTCGTTGAAGCTTCCCGGGCTGCAGCCCGGCGGGCCGGTCCGCAAGATCCGGGTCGTCCACGACCAGCAGACGGGGAGGTGCACCCCGCAATGAGGACGCTAGAACCGCCGAACCGGGCCCGGATCGGGCTGCTGGGCGTGATCCTGGTGGCGCTGGTGACGCTGGTGGGACAGACGTTCACGTCGGTGCCGATGCTGTTCGCCGTGCCGAGCTACTTCGGGCAGCTCGCCGACACCGGCGGGCTCAGCACCGGCGACAAGGTGCGGATCACCGGGATGGACGTCGGCCGGGTGGAGGACCTGGAGATCGAGGGCGACCACGTCCGGGTGAAGTTCTCGGTCGGGGCCAACCCGATCGGCACCGACAGCCGGATCGCGGTGAAGACCGACACCGTGCTGGGCAAGAAAGTCCTGGAGGTCGAGCCGCGCGGCGCGGAGAGGCTGCCGCCGCAGGGCGTGCTGCCGATCGGGCAGTCCACTACGCCGTACCAGATCTACGACGCGTTCTTCGACGTCACCCGGGCCGCGTCGGGCTGGGACATCAACGAGGTCAAACTCTCCCTCAACGTGCTCTCGCAGACCATCAACGAGACCTATCCCCAGCTCAGCGCCGCGCTGGACGGTGTCGCCAAGTTCTCCGACACCATCGGCAAGCGCGACGAGCAGATCACCCACCTGCTGGCCCAGACCGCCAAGGTCGCCGACGTGGTGGGAAACCGCAGCAAAGAGCTGGACGGGCTGTTCCGCAACTGGCAGACGTTGTTCGCCGCGTTCAACCAGCGCAGCCAGGCGATGCAGGCGCTGCTGGGCAACATCGCCAACTTCGGCCGGCAGGTGCGCGGCCTGGTCGCCGACAACCCCGACCTGGACCTGAGTCACGTCTTCGAGGAGACGGGCCACATCACCGACATGCTGGTCAAACACAAAGACGACATCGCCGAGTCGCAGATCAGCTTGGCCCGGACCTTCCTGGCCTTCAACGAAGGGATCGCATCCGGGCCGTACTTCAAGGTCTCGACGCTGAACCTGTTCCCGCAGTGGATTCTGCAGCCCTGGGTGGACGCCGCGTTCAAGAAACGCGGTCTCTCCCCCGAGGAGTTCTGGCGCAACGCCGGCCTGCCGGAGTTCCGCTACCCCGACCCCAACGGGACCCGGTTCCCCAACGGCGCGCCGCCACCGGCGCCGCAGCTGCTGGAGGGCACGCCCGAGCACCCCGGCCCGGCGGTGGTGCCCGGCACGCCGTGCTCGTACGCGCCGGCCGCCGGCCGGTTCCCGACCCCGGGCAACCCGCTGCCGTGCCTCGGCGACAACCAGCAGGTGGGGCCGTTCGGGCCGCACGGCGGGCAGGGCCCGTACCCGGAGCTGCCGAACGTGCTGACCTCGCCGCCGAACCCGGACGCCGCGCCGGAGGCGCCGGGCATTCCGATGGGCGGCCTGCCGGGCCAGGTGCCGCCGCCGCTGCCGGGCAGCCCGGTGCCGCTGCCGCCGGACGCACCGCCCGGGTCGCGCGCCGAGCCGCTCGGGCCGGTCGCCGGTCCCGGC
>NZ_JBYCLB010000431.1:0-6264 GCF_057473705.1 Mycobacterium sp. TH-M15
TCGTTGGCCGAGCTCGCGATCCGGTGCAGATCCGCACTGAGATACTCGGCCAACGGTGCGGTCTCCGGGCTGCCCGCCGCCAGCTCGGCGGGCCACAGGCCACCGAGTACCCACGCGGTGCAGTCGACCGGAGCGCTGAAGGACGGGATCGCAAGCGAATCCCGGGCCGCGCTCTGTAACCGTCGCCGCGCCGTCCGGCGGCCGAAGATTGCCACCGCGCAAGCCTACCGTCAGCGATGGGCCGCGCCCCGGCCTCCGATCACGGTGCGGCCGAATCCGGCTCGGCCGGCGGGGCGGGTGAATTGTCACCGGCGCGGCCGGCCCGGTACCGTGGTCGGATGGCCGACTCGGTGCTGCAGGAACAGCTGGACGAGCTCCGCAGCCTGCTAAATCGTGCCCGAGAACTGTTCGGTGCCAGCCCGATCGAACCTCCGCACGACATCGCGCCAGACCCGCGGGCCGGACAGAAATGGGTGCGCTAGCTAGCTAGCTCAACCGGTCAGCGTCGTTCGAGGCGGTGTGCCAGTAATTCGTTGGTGGCGTCCTCCAACTGGTAGGCGGTCGGCAGCGCCGCCGAGGGAGTGTGCCCGGCTGCAACGATCTCGCCGCGCACCTGCACCGCCGCTTTGAGGAAGGACACGTCGGCGGCCAGCATGATCGCCTCGGCCAGCGTCTGCGCGTCGGTGTCCATCGCAGCCTCGGTCAGCCCCACGCTGTGCAGGCAGCCGCCGCGGCAGGACCGAAACAGCACGTGACCACTCGGGTGCAGCACGTCGAACGTCGGGTCCGGCTCGGTCATCACACCTCACCGGCCAGATCGCGAAAGGCCGCCGCGCCCTCGGCCTGGTGCTGCTCCCAGACGGCCGCCGTCGTCGTCAGGCCCTGCGACATCCCGGCGTGCTCGCTCGCCTGGCCCTGGTAGCAGCGGCGCCGCTCCTCGAGCAATTGTCTCCCCGCCTCCCGCAGCCCACCGTAGATCGGCCCCAGCGAATCCAGGCTGGCTTGAATCTGGCTGTGCGACATCGGGATCGTCGAGAGGTACTCCGCCACGTCCTGGTGCGCTCCGGCCGCTCGACGCAGCCCCGCCGGCACCACCCGAATCTGTTCCGGCATCTCTTACCTCCTCGGCAGCGGTCTGGTGGTCAGGTCGATACCGTCGCTGACGGCCTGGTCGGTGTCGGCAGCCGGGCCGGCTCCGCCGGCTCCCCCACTCCCGGTGGGTGCTGCCAGCCTAGAAAGCTCGGCCCGCGCACATTGGCGATCCGTTGAATCTGACCGTCGAGCAGTGCTTTGCCGTTGCCCAGCGCGAGGGCGTGGCGATCGGTGAACATTCCCAGGTCGCCCAGCGTGACCCGGGACTGGTCCACCGGGCCGGCCACCGCCGTTCCCGGCGGCGGGATGGTGATTCCCTGACGGCGGAACGCCTCCATGATCGGCGTCCCATCGGCGGCCGCCTGTGCCACCGCGGCCAGCTGCGGCGTCGGGGCGGTGACCGTCTGCCCATCGGGCAGCGTCACGACTCTGGGATCGGCCTCGGTCAGCGCGGCAGGATCACCCTCGACATCGGCGCCGGCTGGTCGATCCGGTTCGTCGGCGGGGTCCGCACCCAGATCCTCGTCGGGCGAGGGTCGCTGCGACGGTTGCGGTGCCCACCCGGCAGGCAGCAATCCCGGCGGAATGCCGGCCCCGGGCAGACCCGCGCCGCCCGGTGATCCCCCGCCCAATCCCGGGAGCGTCGGCATCGCCGGTGCGCCCGTCGGCACAGAGGCCGGCGCGGACGCCGACTCCGGAGGGACCGGCCCGACCGGGTCCAGATCGTCGACCGGGAAGTCGTCGGGGTAGTCGTCCGGATAGCCGTCCAGTCCATCTGGCGGGGCGGGGCTGCCCGGCCCCGGACCGGGTCCGGGTGCAGTCGGGATAGCGGGCGGGTCGGTCGGTGCTACGGAAGGCGCGGGTGCGTTTTGCGCAGCCTGCGAGCCGTACAGCGCGGCCAGCGCCTTCGCCAGCGCCTCCTTCGAGGCGTCGTCGTCGTTGGTGGTCTCGACGATGGCGATGATCTGAGCGAGCTTCGTCAGCAGGTAGCGCTGGAACTCGCGGGCCCCGGCCGGGGTGCTCAGGTCGGACGTGCGGACCGCGTCCTCGATCTCGGCGTCCAGGTCGTCGAGGGCTTTCCGGCCCTGCTCGGTGGTTTCGTGTGCGTGCAGCAGGGCCTCGATGACCTCCCGGTCGAATTCGGCGGCGGTCGAACGCTGTCGCGACAGCACCTCTTCGGCGTCTCTCATCGCCTCGGCCGCGCTGCCCTGCTGCTCCGGTCCACCCGGTGCCGGTGCGGACGCCGCCGGCGGGAAGAGCTGCGGGAATGCGCGGTGCAGCCGGTCCAGCATGCCGTCGTACTCTTCCGGCTTGCCGAACCAGGCGACCAACTTGGCATCCTGCGAGTCCTGATTGGTCAGGCCGGCCCGGTCGATCCGCTCGATGGCCGCCAGCAGGTCCTCGCGGGTGGTCATCTCTGCGGCCGGTGACGCGTTGGGGACCTCATGCGCGGTGACGGTAGTGGCGGCGGATCGCCGCGACAATTCGGCTGTGCACAGCCGAGTCGATCAGGATTCCCCGGCCGGGTCCCGGTAGCGCGCGTACAGCGCATTCAGCTTCGCCTGCCGGTCGGCGTCGTCCCGGTATGCCTCGGCCACCACATCCGCCAGCTCCCGCTGCTTGCTGAGCAGCAACCGTTGCAACTCGCGCGCCCCCATCGGGGTGTCGACCGCGAACGCGTTCTGATCGGCCACCCAGTCCTCGATCTGCGCAGCGATCTCGTCCACCCGGGCTCGACCTTCGACCGCCGCGGTGTGCGCGTCCCCCAGCACGTCGCTGAGCGCCGCGTCCGCCTCGGCGGCGGTACGCTGCCGCGCCGACAGCACGTTCTGCTTCGCCTCGGCGGCAGCCTGGGCCGGCTCGGACTGCTCTGCCATGGCTGCAACCGTACCCAGCCGGCCGATGACCGTCGAGTCACCGGCCGTCGCTACGGCAGCGGCCGGCGGATCGCCAGCGCGGCGCCGAGCGGGCTGATCCGAACCATCGCACCGGGATGCGGCGCCTCGATCACCCGATCGTTGCCGATGGCCAGCTGCACGTGGCCCGCGGTCGGGAACACCAGGTCTCCCGGGCGGACCTGCGAGCGCGACACCGCGATCCCCTGATGGATCTGCTGATAGGTGGTGCGGTCTAGGTGCACCCCGGCCTGCGCGTACGACCACTGGGTCAGCCCCGAGCAGTCGAACTGGTGCGGACCGGTAGCACCCCACACGTATGGGCGGCCCAACCGGGAGAGCGCCGCCCGCACCGCCGCGCCGGCTTGGCTGCCCGACGGTGGCAGCCGCAACCCCCGATTCCGGCGAGATCGGCCGCCCGGGTAGTGCAGCCGGCGCAACGCATCCCGGTGCCGGATCGCCCGGCGGCGCGCCGCCAGCACATGGGCACGCTGCGCGCGGAGCCGGGCCGCCCGTCGGCGCATCGCCTCACGGTGCGCCAGCGGATTGTCCGCCGCCACCGCGTCGGCACGGGCCTCCTCGACCACGCTGGCGGTCTGCCTCCGGGCGCTGGTGTGATCCGCTCGGGCCGCCGCGAGGATGTCGAGGGCCGCGCGGTCGACCCGCACGGCCCTGGCCAGCACCGCCCGCTGAGCCTGCGCGGCGCGACGGTATCCGGCCGGTACCGCGCCGCCGCCGAGATCCACCGTTCCAGCCGGCGCAACGACGTACGGGTCCGCAGCTACACCAGGGAGCACCGGCACCGGCCGTTTCGCGAACAGTTGGTGGGCGCGGATCAACGCCGCCACCTCGCTATCGGTCATCGGCGACCGCCCGCCTGTCCGGCCATTCGTCACCAGCATCGGCAAACGCCCGCACCCGGGCGAGCGCCTCGGGGGGAATCACTCCCCGGTTACGCATATCCCACAGCTCGTCACCGGTGACGCCGAGCAACGCCGCGATCACCGGTTCGGGCAGCGTCGAGAGCGCGCACGCGCGATCGAACCGCGCGCTCAGCCTGGTGGGCATCCGTCGCAGCAGGTCGCTCCGCGTCTGTTCCAGTGCCGTCAGGTGGTCCATCAACCGGCCGGACGAATCGGCACCGGCGGTCACCGCAACCCGCCAGGAGCTGGCTGCCAGCATCTCCGCCTTCACACACTGCCCGACCACAGAGAGAATATATGTTTCATATTCGTCTGACGTATCCGGCGGCAGCCGGTCGATCACCGATCGCAGCGCAGCCAGCTGCGCCTCCGCGTACTCCTCGAGCACTTCGGTGCCGGTGTGGCGATCGACGACGACCGGCCCGGTGGCCCGCTCCCGCGCGGGTGGCAGCGCCGCCGTCAACTCGGCGAGCTCGGCATCGGGGTCCTCGGCGATCAGCAACCGCGTGTAGGTTCCCGGTGGCAGCCCGAGCCCGTTCTCCACCTTTTGAACTGTGCTTTTGTGCGGCTTACGGGCACCGCGTTCCAGGTAGCTCAACCCCATGATGCTGATCCCGGTGGCGGCGGCGAGATCGGCCAACGACCAGTCCCGCGACTCCCGCAACGTCCGGATGGCCGCCCCCGCTGATTCGCGGCTCACCGCAGCGCCCCAGCCATAGCGGGGATAGTACACAGCGCACACCGGTCATCCACAGCTATACGTTTTTATCTCGTTTCTCTTGTGGATCGGGGATTCGATGTATATGTTCTGTTCTACGTTATCAACGTTAGGAGGCCGCCATGCCGCATCCCTGTTCGATCAACCCGGATCTCTGGTTCGGCTACGCCGACGACGACCACGCCGACGGCGCGGCGAAGGCCCGCGTCTACGAGGAGTCGGCTGCCGCGGCGCGGCTGATCTGCCTGCGCCGCTGCCCGCTGGCACAACAGCGACGGTGTGCCCGACGCGCCGTCGAACGCGGGGAGGAGTACGGGGTCTGGGCCGGCGTGAAACTCCCCGGCGGCCAGTACCGCAAACGGGACGACCTCGACCGGGCACACCAGACCCTGCGTCGGATCGCCGCCGGTGAGATCAGCCCCCGGGAGCTACCCGAGAACGCCGCGCTGCTGGCCCGGCACGAGAACCGGCGGGCGCCGGTGACGACGACGGTGTTTCATCTGCCGACCGGTGCGGCCGAGCCCCAGTCCGCGGCGTAGCGGCTACTGGCCGGTGAGCATCCGGTACTGCGCGGAGATCTGCTGTTCGGCGTCTTGCTCGGCGTCGGAGAACGCGGCGAACGCGTAGCGGTCGGCGAAGGCGACGCATTTGAAGTGCCAGTGGTACTGCTGGTAGGAGGCCGAGTCACTCGGGCCCGCCCAGTCGCGCAGCCGCTCAAAGCAGGTCGCCTCGGGCAGGCCGGGCACCCCCGTCGAGGTGACTTGGACGTCCCGGTCCCGCAGGAGCGCAGCGGTGATCTTGGTGGCGAGCGTCTTCGCCAGATCGGCTCGCTTGGCCCGGAACACCGTCGCGCCGCGCTGGGCCACCCAGTCCACGGCCGCTGCGCTGAAGGCCTCGGTCAGGTAGCCGGGGTCGGGTTCGAAGTGCAGCCAGCCCGCTGCCGCCCAGACTCCGGCATCCGCCGGAAAATTGTTGTTGGCAGGTGCCAGCGTTCGGGTGAGCAGGTCGCCGCTGGGATCTTTGGGCAGCGCGGCCAGCCGAGCGGGATCGGTGGGCTTGAACTGGTCGATCTGAAGGTGGAGGTCGTCGATATCTTTGGTGAACAGTTCAGCGACGAAGAAATCCTTGGCAAGCCCTACCGGAGGTTTGGCGGCGATCTCCTGGACGAACACGAAGCGTTTGTAGGCGCTGATACCTACGCTGAAAATCCCCGACCCGATCTCGTAGGAGACGGCGGTGACTTCCGGGTGATACTCCACCTTCAGTGGCTGGCGAACGGGTCCCAAGGCGAGCTTGGCCGCCAGAGCCGGCGCGACCCTACCGGCCGAGGCGTCGTCGGGAAACAGCATCACCAGGTTCTGCACCCGGGATACCCCCTCGGAATTACTCGCCGAGTCGCCCATCCGCGAGGTGTTGAAGGCGGCGACGAAGCCGTTGGAGGTCAAGGCCTCCGGGGCCGCCGCAGCCATCTGCTCGCCGAGCAGGCCGATCACCTCCGCCGGATCGGTGACGACCCCGGGGGGCGTCGGATCAAAGCGGGTCAGTGTCTTGTTGACCTGCCACGGTCCGGTCACGTGGCCGGCCATGCGCATCGCCTCGAAACGTCCGCCGGCATCCCCGGCGGTATCTCCGGACG
>NZ_JBYCLB010000432.1:0-2525 GCF_057473705.1 Mycobacterium sp. TH-M15
CGGCGCCCCGATACCGGCGGGGGCGACGGCCATCGTGCCGGTCGAAGACACCGACGGCGGGCTGGTCTCGGTGGCGATCCGGCAGACCGCCCCACCCGGCAAGCACATTCGGCCGGCCGGCGAAGATGTTGTCCTCGGCAGTACCGTGCTTCGGGCGGGCCAGCTGGTGACACCGGCCATGCTCGGTTTGGCCGCGGCGCTGGGTGTGGCAGAACTCAACGTGATCCCGCGACAGCGGGTGCTGGTGATCTCCACCGGGTCCGAGCTGGTGTCGCCGGGCACCCCGCTACGGCCGGGGCAGATCTATGAATCCAACTCAATCATGCTGGCCGGGGCCGTTCGCGACGCCGGGGCGACCGTGGTCGCTACCGCCACCGCCGGCGATGACGTCACGCAGTTCAGCGCGATCCTGGACCGCTACGCCGGCACGGAAAACCACGTCGACCTGATCATCACCAGCGGAGGAGTCAGCGCCGGCGCCTATGAGGTCGTCAAAGACGCGTTCGGCCGGCACGGCTCCCAAGACCAAAACCATGGCGTGGAATTCGTCAAGGTCGCGATGCAGCCGGGAATGCCGCAGGGCATCGGACGGGTGGCCGGCACGCCGATCGTCACGCTGCCCGGCAACCCGGTCAGCGCACTGGTGTCCTTCGAGGTCTTCATCCGTCCGGCGCTGCGTATGGCCATGCACCTGCCTGATCCGGAACGCCCGCGCCGGCCCGCGGTGCTCACCGAGACGCTGACCTCACCACGTGGCAAGCGGCAGTTCCGGCGCGCGCTGCTCCATCCCGCCGAGGATGCAGTCGGCGGAGTCGACACCGTCACCAGTTATGGCCCACCGGCGTCGCACCACTTGCGTTGGCTGGCGTCGGCCAATGGTCTGCTGGACATCCCAGAGGACGTCGTGGAAGTGTCCGCCGGGACTCAACTGCAAGTCTGGGATCTCAGATAACGACGCCGGGCGCTGCGGCTCCGTAAGATGACCGGGTGGCACGACGCCCCCGCACCGAATCCTCGAAGGAAGGCCCTGCGCACCTACTGGAGTTGGTGCGCTCCGCCGTTCCGCCGGTTCACCCTGCCGGGCACCCGTTCATCTCCGCTGGCTTGGCGGTGGCCTCGGCTGGGGTGATGGGGCAGGCCGTCACCGGACGTGACTTGCGCTGGCTGCGCCGCGCGGGGTTGCTGGCGGCCGGTGCCTGTGCAGCGTTCTTCCGTCACCCACCACGGGTGCCACCCACCCGCGCCGGTGTCGTCGTCGCCCCCGCCGACGGCGTGATCTGCGTCATTGACTCCGCCGCGCCGCCCGCCGAACTCAGCATGGGCGACCTGCCGCTGCCGCGGGTCAGCATCTTCCTGTCGCTGTTGGACGCGCACGTGCAGCGGGCGCCGGTGAGCGGCGAGGTGATCGCCGTGCAGCACCAGCCGGGCCGCTTTGGATCAGCCGATCTGACCTCAGCGAGCATCGAGAACGAACGCACCAGCGTGCGAATCCGGACGACCAGTGGTGCTGAGGTGGTGGTGGTGCAGATCGCGGGCCTGCTGGCCCGCCGAATCGTGTGCGATGCGCACCTGGGCGACAAGCTGACGATCGGCGACACCTACGGACTGATCCGGTTCGGCTCCCGGCTGGACACTTACCTGCCACCGGGTACCGAGCCGGTCGTCCAGGTGGGCCAGCGTGCGGTCGCCGGCGAGACGGTGCTGGCCGACCTGCCATGACCAGCAAGCCCCGGGGCAGGCGAGCGGTAAACCTGCAGATCCTGCCCAGCTCGATGACGGTGCTATCTATCTGCGCGGGGTTGACCTCCATCAGATTCGCCCTAGAGCACCAGCCGAAGGCTGCGATAGCACTGATCGCTGCGGCCGCCATCCTCGACGGACTGGATGGCCGGGTCGCGCGCATCCTGGACGCCGAGTCGCGGATGGGCGAAGAAATCGATTCGCTAGCCGACGCGGTGAACTTCGGGGTGGCGCCCGCGGTGGTGCTCTACGCGACGATGTTGTCGACGGCGCCGGTCGGTTGGGTAGCGGTGCTGCTGTACGCGGTGTGCGTGGTGTTGCGGTTGGCGAGGTTCAACGCGCTGCTCGACGACGGGACCCAGCCCGCCTATGCCCGCGAATTCTTCGTCGGGATGCCGGCCCCGGCGGGTGCGGTCTCGGTGATCGGTTTGCTCGCCCTGAAGTTGCAGTTCGGTGATGGCTGGTGGACGTCCACCTGGTTCCTCTGCGTCTGGGTGACGGGGACGTCGATGCTTCTGGTCAGTCGAATCCCGATGAAAAAGATGCACGCCGTGTCCGTGCCGCCGAACTACGCGGCCGTGTTGCTGGCGATGCTGGCGATCTTTGCGGCGGCCGCAGTGCTGGCCCCCTACCTGTTGATCTGGGTGATCATCCTCGCCTACCTATGCCACATCCCGTTCGCGATCCGCAACCAGCGCTGGCTTGCCGCGCACCCTGAGGTGTGGGACGACAAACCCAAGCAGCGGCGGGCCGCACGGCGCGCGACCCGCCGGGCGCGTCCGAAC
>NZ_JBYCLB010000433.1:0-2086 GCF_057473705.1 Mycobacterium sp. TH-M15
GCGCCACGATGCGCACCCCGACCCGGTTGTGCATCAGCTGATCCACCGCCGGCTTGCACTCGTCGGAGTACGGACCGGAGTAGCGCTCCCAGACGCTGACCCCCACCCGGAAGGTGGCGTCCGGGTCGTCGACGATCTCGGCGACCCCCTCGAACGACACCCCGCGCAGCGTGTCGTAGGTGTGGCCGCCCTCGATCAGGAAGCTCACCCGCGGGTCACGCCGGAGGTTCACCGCCTTCTGCGACTTCGCCTTGGTCTCCAGCCAGATCTCCCCGTCGACCACCGCGTACCACATCGCGGTCAGGTGCGGCTGGCCGCCGGGTCCGACGGTGGCCAGCGTCCCGGTGCGGCTGGTGGTGACGAAGTCGGCGATCTCCGCCGGCGACATGACGATCTGCGCGCGCTGATTGGTTCCCATCGGGTCAGTCTGTCAGGCGGACACCGGCGACGACCGTGCGGTCACGACATCGACTCCGCGCTGAGGGCGTGAATCGGGCGAAAACACCGCCCTGGACGCAGAGTCGGTGTCGGCGTCACACTCGCCGGGTCAGCGCGTCGGCCGCGGCGATCAGATCGGCCGCCCAGCGCCCCCCGGGCCGCTGGCCCAGCCGGTCGATCGGACCGGAGACCGAGACGGCGGCGATCACCTCGCCGTGGGCATCGCGCACCGGCGCCGAGACGCTGGCCACCCCGGGTTCGCGCTCGGCCACGCTCTGCGCCCAGCCGCGCCGGCGCACCTCGGCCAGCGCGCGGTCGGTGAACCTGGCCTCCGGCAGCAGCTCCTGCCGGGTGGCGGCGTCTGCGTAGGCCAGCAGCACCTTGGCCCCCGACCCCGCGGTCATCGGCAGCAGGGCGCCGACCGGCACCGTATCGCGCAGCCCGGCAGCCGGTTCCAGCGCGGCGATACAGACCCGGGACATCCCCTCCCGGCGGTACAGCTGCACGCTCTCTCCGGTGATCTCGCGCAACCGGGCCAACACCGTTGCCGCGGCGGCGCGCAGCGGATCGTCGGCGCGGGCGGCCAGGTCGACGATGCCCGGGCCGATCCGCCAGCGGCCGTCGCCGTCGCGGCTGAGCAGCCGATGCACCTCAAGGCCGGCGGCGAGCCGGTGGGCGGTGGCCCGGGGCAGGCCGGTGCGGTCGCGGAGTTCGCCCAGACCGCACGGCGATTCCGCCACCGCGTGCAGCACCTCGAGGGCTTTGTCGAGGACGCCGATGCCGCTATGCTGTCTCATATAAAGATATTAATGTCTCAGAATGTGAGATTGTCAATGAGTCAGAGACCCCGCACGCTGGCCGAAAAGGTCTGGGACGACCACGTCGTGGCGTCCGGTGGCGGCACCGAACCCGACCTGATCTACATCGACCTGCACATGATCCACGAGGTCACCAGCCCGCAGGCGTTCGACGGGCTGCGGCTGGCCGGCCGGGGAGTGCGCCGGCCCGATCTGACGATCGCCACCGAGGATCACAACGTGCCGACCATCGACATCGACAAGCCGATCGCCGACCCGACCTCACGCACGCAGGTCGAGACGCTGCGGCGCAACTGCGCGGAGTTCGGTGTCCGGCTGTACCCGATGGGCGACATCGACCAGGGCATCGTGCACATCATCGGTCCGCAGCTGGGCCTGACCCAGCCGGGCATGACGGTGGTCTGCGGTGACAGCCACACCTCGACGCACGGTGCGTTCGGGGCGCTGGCGATGGGCATCGGCACCTCCGAGGTGGAGCATGTGCTGGCCACCCAGACGCTGCCGCTGCGCCCGTTCAAGACGATGGCGGTGAACGTCGACGGCGAGCTGCCGCCGGGGGTGACCGCCAAGGACGTCATTCTGGCGGTGATCGCCAAGATCGGCACCGGTGGCGGTCAGGGGCACGTCATCGAATACCGGGGCAGCACCATCGAATCGATGTCGATGGAGGCGCGGATGACGATCTGCAACATGAGCATCGAGGCCGGTGCCCGGGCCGGCATGGTCGCGCCCGACGAGACCGCCTACGCCTACCTGCGTGGCCGGCCGCACGCCCCGACCGGAGCGGCCTGGGACGCCGCGATGGGCTACTGGCAGAGCCTGCGCACCGA
>NZ_JBYCLB010000434.1:0-1990 GCF_057473705.1 Mycobacterium sp. TH-M15
CGATGGCCGCGATCCACAGGTCGTTGACGCGCACCCGCTGTCCGGTCTCGGCGAGATGGATGCGCCATCTGGCCCACATCCGTGCCGCGTCCTCATCGACGGGTAGTGCCGCGAGGTCGGCGACCGCGTCGAGGGTGGCGAGCCGTTGCGCTCTAGCGTCGGACGTGGTGGCTGGCAGCGGGGACCCGACTCTCGTCGAGGCGGCGGCCCGCTTCGTCGGCGATGAACACCGAGGTGTCGAGCAGTCCGGCCGTGGCGTTCACCGGATCGGTTCCAGATCGTCGGTGGTGTCACCGGCCAGGGCGGCGAGGTCGTCGCGCAGCCCCGGGTCGGCTTGCGCGCTCAACCGACTCAGGAACTCAGCCCTGGACAACCAGCGGCGGCGCGACCGCACCGCTGCGAGTTCGGCGACCGGGCGTCCCTTGACGGTGATGACGATGTCCTCCCCGGCCTGCACCCGGGCCGTGTCGTTCCGTAGATCCCGTGACGCTACCTCAGAAATGCTACGAACGTAGCAGTTCGGTAGCACATCCGGCATGCGTGCAGTGGGCGGCGATCACTCGGCCGATTATGTCAATCCACGCTGACCCGGGCAGGGTTGCGTTCGTCACGACGCAGATCCAGGCCGTGTCGGTCACCGCAGATGCGCGCGGTGGGCGCGACCATGGACACCGTGCGCAGAATCCGACGTTGGCTGGCCGTGGCGGTGCTGATCGCCGCGCTGGTCGTCAGCGGCTGGGTGCTGGTGCGGCAGTGGCAGCTGCACACGGCGTCCGAGCAGGCGCTGCACGCCGCGGAGAGCTACGCGCTGAAGCTCACCACCGTCGACGCCGACGGCGTCGACGCCGCCTTCGCGGCGATCGCCGACGGGGCCACCGGCGAGTTCGCCGAGATGCACGCGCGGTCGAGCGCGAAGCTGCGCCAGCAGTTCGCCGACCGGAGGGTGAGCGCCCGGGGGCACGTGGTCGACGCGGCGGTCAAGTCCGCCACCCGGGACACCGCCGTGGTGGTGCTGCTGATCAACCAGTCGGTGACGAACGAGGATCTGCCGGAGCCGGTGGTCGACCGCAGCCGGATCCGGATGACCATGCAGAAGGTCGACGGCCGGTGGCTGGCCAGCAACGTGGAGCTGCTGTGAGCCGGCGTCCGGCGGCGCTCGTGGTCGCGGTGACGGTCTGCGCCGGCAGCCAGGCCGGTGCGGCAACCGCGGACCCCGTCAACTGGGAGGCCGTCGCGCAGTGCGAATCCAACGGCAACTGGTCGGCCGACACCGGCAACGGTGCCTACGGCGGTCTGCAGATCAAGCCGTCGACCTGGGACGCCAACGGCGGCACCGGGTTGCCGTCGCAGGCCAGCGAGCAGCAGCAGATCGCCGTCGCCAAGCGGATCCTGGCCTCGCAGGGGCCGGGCGCCTGGCCCACCTGCATGTCGCGCGGGTTGGGGATGCCCGGCATCGCGCCGGTGGGCTCGCTGACCCAGTTCCTGAGCACCCTGATCGGCGACGCCGAGGCCGCGGCCCGCCCGCCCGGCTGAGCCGTGGCACGCCGGCCACCGATCGGGGATGATCGGGCGGCATGACCGCACCCCCGACCCCGGTTCGCCTGCCCGACGTCCCGCTGACCGCGCGCCGGCCGTTCGGGGTGTACGTGCACGTGCCGTTCTGCCTGACCCGCTGCGGCTACTGCGACTTCAACACCTACACCCCGGCCGAGCTGGGCGGGGCCGACCCGGACGCCTGGGTGGCGGCGCTGCACCGGGAGCTGGAGCTGGCCGCCGCCCGGCTGGACGCCCCGCCCGCCGAGACCGTGTTCCTCGGCGGGGGCACTCCGTCGCTGCTTGGCGCGGCGCGGCTGGTCCGGGTCCTCGACGCGGTGCGTGATGCCTGCGGGCTGGCCGGCGGCGCCGAGGTCCGCACCGAGTGCACCCCGGAGTCCACGTCGCCGGTGTTCTTCGCCGCGATCCGCGGCGCCGGCTTCACCCGGGTCTCCCT
>NZ_JBYCLB010000435.1:0-5131 GCF_057473705.1 Mycobacterium sp. TH-M15
CCTGTTCACCTCGATCTCCGGCGGCATCAACGCGCTGTGGGGCCCGCTGCACGGCGGCGCCAACCAGGCGGTGCTGGAGATGCTGGAGAACATCCGCGACCAGCACGCCAACGTCAACGACTTCGTTCGCAAGGTGAAGAACCGCGAGGACGGCGTAAAGCTGATGGGCTTCGGTCACCGGGTGTACAAGAACTACGATCCGCGCGCCCGCATCGTCAAGGAGCAGGCCGACAAGATCCTGGCCAAGCTCGGTGGCGACGACAAACTGCTCGGCCTGGCCAAGGAGCTGGAGGAGGCCGCGCTCACCGACGACTACTTCGTCGAGCGCAAGCTCTACCCGAACGTCGACTTCTACACCGGCCTGATCTATCGGGCGATCGGCTTCCCGCCGCGGATGTTCACCGTGTTGTTCGCGCTGGGCCGACTGCCCGGCTGGATCGCGCACTGGCGGGAGATGCACGACGAGGGCGACAGCCGGATCGGCCGGCCGCGACAGATCTACACCGGCTACAACACCCGCGACTACGTCGGCATCGACGCCCGGTAACCGCGATGTCCCCGCAGCGGCCCGAGGTCAGCGTCCCGTCCGGTCCGGCTCCCACCGCGTTGTCCGTCGAGGATCTGCTGGTCGGCGACGGCGCCGAAGCCGTCCCGGGCGCGGTGGTCAACGTGCACTACATCGGCGTCGAGTACGACACCGGTGCGGAGTTCGACAGCTCCTGGAACCGCGGCGAGCCGATCGAGTTCCCGTTGCAGGGGCTGATCCAGGGCTGGCAGGACGGCATCCCCGGGATGCGGGTCGGCGGCCGGCGCCAGTTGGTGATCCCGCCCGAGCAGGCGTACGGGCCGGCCGGCTCCGGACATCGGCTCTCCGGTAAGACGCTGGTCTTCGTGATCGACCTGCTCGGCACCCGTTGACCCGTCCCGGCCGCGCCTGGCTGGCAGCGTTGATCGTCGTTCCGCTGCTGCTGGCCGCGGTCGGCTGCGGGCTGGGCGGGCGCGCTGCACCCCAGGGGCGACACGGCGGCGCGTCTGCTGCCGCGCCGACGGGGGCGCTCACCATCACCCGGCGTGGCAGCGAGGTCACCCTGGACGGTGCCGTGCCCGATCCGGTGACCCGGCAGACGCTGCTGGACCTGGTGATCGCCTCCCTGCCCGACGAGGTCACCGTCGTCGACCACCTGGTTGTCGCACCGAACGGCACGACGCTCGATCTCACCGTGGCCGGCCCGGTTTTCGAGGCCGCCGCGCCGATTCCCGACTTCCGGCTCGCGGTGAACGGCGATACGGTGACGGTGAGTGGAACCGCGGCGACGGCGCGCGACCGGGATGCGGTCGCGACGGCGTTGGTGGGCGTCTGGCCGAATGCAAATATGGTCGACGAATTGCGGCTCCGGAGTGCGGTCCCGCCGCCGTCGAGTTGAGGATGTTCACCCTCGAACGGCAGTCACCGAATCTCTGGTATTTGCCCATCTCCTTCGATACCCTCGTGATGCTTGCAAAGCGGCAAACGCAATGACCAGGAGGACCGATGCCGGGTTCCGAGAAAGTTGCCACGACGACCGTTTGGCGACGGAGATTTTATCGACGTCCCGCAGGTATTGGCTGGTTGCTGGCGTTGGCGCTGGTTCCCTTGTTGCTCACCGGAATCGGTCTCGGCGTCTCCAATCGGGCGAACGTCAACGGACCGAATCTGACGCTGCCGTCGGTCAACGGCCCGAATGTGGAGCTGCCGGGAATAGCGTTCTCGCCGCTGTCGATTCTGCGCAATGGCAACGCGTTCACGCTCAGCGGCGACCTGCCCGACATCGGGGCGCGCAAGTCTCTGCTCGACATGCTCAAGGGAGTATTCGGGCCCGGCATACAGCTCATCGACAAGCTGAACATCAAGGCGGGCAGCAACCCGCTTGATTTCTCCGGCCTCACCGCGGTGCTGAAAGCGGCCGCGTCGATTCCGGACTTCAACTTCAAGGTTGGCGGGGAGACGGTGACGCTCACCGGAACTGCGGTCTCTGACGACGAGAGCGCCGCCGTCGAGGCGGCCGCCACGGAGGCCTGGCCGGACATGAATGTCGTCAACGATATCGAGGTTCGCGGTCCGGCTCCCGGGCCGGAGCCGTCGACGGCTCCTGAGCCGGCGCCCGGCAACGCAGCGGGCTGCGGCAACCTGCAGGCGGATATCAGCGACCTGATGCGCACGGCGGTCACCTTCGTCACCAACGGGTACACGCTGTCGGCCGGCTCGCAGCAGCAGTTGAGCCAGGTGGCGGCGAAGCTGACGGCCTGCCCGGACGTGCGGATATTGGTCAACGGCTACACCGACAACACCGGCAATGACGTCATCAACGGCCCGCTGAGCAGCAACCGGGCCCAGTCGGTGGTCACCTTCCTGATCACCCAGGGTGTGCCGGCGGACCACGTCAGCGGGAAGGGCTTCGGCTCCGCCGACCCGGTGGCCAGCAACGACACCCCGGTCGGCCGGGCGCAGAACCGGCGCATCACGATCGTGGTCAACTGAGGAGGGTTCGGTATGAGTGATTTCCTGATCGAATGGTCTTGGTACCTGCTGGCATTCCTGGTGGGCACATTGGTCGCCTTGCTGATCACCGTTCTGACGGTTCGTCGCACCAGCCGGGAAGAGGCCATCGCGGATCTGCCCGGCGCAAGTGAAATAGAGATTGGGGTCCGCTGATGCACCACGCGAATTCGTGGCTGATGGCACTGTCGTTTCTGCTCGGACTCCTGTTCTGGCCGGTCTTCACGGTGCGGCGGGTGAAGCGTGAGGTTCCGGTCTCGCTCTCGGTCGGTGGACTGGGTGGAGCGAAGTCGGGCGGCACGGTGACGGCACCGGGTGTGGCGGGCGCGGCGACCGCCGGCGCTGCCGGTGCGGCGGCCGGCGGCGCCTCCGCGAAACTCACCGGCCGCGCCTCGTCGGCCGACACCACCAAGATCGCCACCGTCCCGGACGGTCCGTTCGGACCCGGCTCGGCGAAGGCCGGCGCCGGCGGGAGCGGCCCGGCGGGCTGGACGATCAAGGGCAACGAGGACTCGATGCTCTACCACACGACGGACAGCCCCTTCTACGACGTGACCATCCCCGAGGTGTGGTTCCGCGAGGAGCAGGCCGCCGAAGCCGCCGGGTTCACCCGGTGGGACCGCGGCGTCGGGCATCACGGTGCCAAGAAGCACGGCAGCTCGGCACCGGCCGCCGCGGCCCCCTCGGGTGCGGCCGCCGCCGTCCCGGCCTCCGATGTGCCGCCCGGTCCGTACGGTTCCGGATCGGCCAAGGCCGGCCCGGGCGGCAGCGGCCCGGTGGGCTGGACGATCAAGGGGAACGCGGATTCGATGCTCTACCACGGTCCGCAGAGCCCCGCCTACGACGCGACGATCGCCGAGGTGTGGTTCCGCGACGAGCAGACCGCCGAGGACGCCGGATTCGCCCGCTGGGACAGCTGGCGGAAGAAGAAGAAATAGTAGCTTCGGCTCCGTCACTGCGGCGGCGGCAGGCGCAGCACCAGCCGCACCCCGCCCAGCGGGCTGTCGTCCAGCGACGCGGTGCCGCCGTGCAGCTCTGCCTGCTGTGCCACCAGGGCCAGTCCGAGACCCGACCCAGAGTGCGATGCGGTGGAGCCGCGGGAGAACCGCTCGAACACCATCTCGCGTTCTTCCGGCGGCAGCCCGCCACCGTTGTCGTCCACCGCGATCTCCACCCCGGCCCGTGAACTGACCGCCGACACCTGCACCCGGGTGGCGCCGCCGTGCTTGACCGCGTTGGCGATCGCGTTGTCCACGGCCAGCCGCAGACCGGCCGGCAGCCCGACGATGATGCAGGTCGGTGACGGCACCAGGGACACGGTCAGGTCGGGGTAGACCCGCATCGCGTCGTGGGCGGCCCGGTCGAGCAGTTCGGTGATGTCCACCGGGACGTGGTCCTCGGCGGTGGACAGCTCACCCTGGGCGAGCCGCTCCAGCGCGGAGAGCGTCGCCTCGATCCGCGACTGGGTGCGGATCACGTCGCCGATGACCTCCTTGCGCTGGTCGTCGGGGAGGTCCAGGGTGGACAGCACCTCGAGGTTGGTCCGCATCGCGGTCAACGGGGTGCGCAGCTCGTGCGACGACACGGCCGCGAAGTCACGCGCGGAGGCCAGCGCCTCCGTGGTCCGGTCCTGCTCGTGCCAGATCCGCTGCAGCATGCCGCGCATCGCCTCGGCGATCTCGACCGCCTCGGTGGCCCCACGGACCTCGATCTTGGGCCGCTCGTCGCCGGCGTCGATCGACCGGGCCTGCTCGGCGAGCCGTTTGAACGGCCGTACCGCGAAGATGGCCAGCAGCCAGCTGCCGGCCGCGGCGGCCAGGATGGCGAGGCCGCAGACCAGGATCACCCGGCGGTGTTGGCTGTCGATCTCCTTGATGGTCTCGTCGTAGGTGGAGCCGACCGCCAGCGACACCGGCCCCGGACCGGGGATGTCCACCGTGCGGACCCGGTAGCGCACCCCGTCGATGTAGGTGTCGGCGTAGCCGGCCGGCAGCTCCGGCAGGGTGATTGTCGACGAGTTGGATTTGACGCTGCCACCGCGGCGGACGGTGATGATCGCGTCCTGGCCGCCGGAGGACCGGGGCACCTCGCCGAGGCTGACGAACGGCGTGGCGAAGCCCGCGGCTTGGTCCAGGCGGCGATCCAGCCAATACTCGCGGTCCCTGGTGATCCCGAACCAGATGACAACGCCGACGAAGAGCACGGCGATCGCGGTGCCGATCGCCGTGGCGAACACCACCCGGGTGCGCAGCGACGGGGTCCGGGTGAAGACCCGTCGCAGGACGTTCATCGTGGTCATGGTCGGCCGTCACTGCATCCGCAGCACGAACCCCACCCCCCGCACGGTGTGCAGCAACCGGGGCGCGCCGCCGGCCTCCAGCTTGCGGCGGAGGTAGCCGATGAACACGTCGACCACGTTGGTGTCGGCGGCGAAGTCGTACCCCCAGACCAGCTCCAGCAGCTGGGCCCGGGACAGCACCGCGGTCTTGTGTTCGGCAAGCACCGCGAGGAGGTCGAACTCGCGTTTGGTCAGGTCGACGTCGACGCCCTTGACCCGGGCCCGCCGCCCGGGGATGTCCACCTCCAGCGGGCCCA
>NZ_JBYCLB010000436.1:0-2013 GCF_057473705.1 Mycobacterium sp. TH-M15
GATCATGTCTTGGAAAACACCATCATCCCAGGTCAGAGCGGCACCCTTCGCCTATTCGCGGCGCGTGTCCCCCACTTACTCGTGGAATCGGGTCTGAGCGGCGGGTCGCACAACCGCAGCTGCAGCCCGCGAGGTCAGGCCGGCGAGGCCGGCGCCGGCTGGCGGCCGCGGACCAGCTTGCCCGGCCGGGCCTTCGTCGGCACCCCGTTCTCGGCGATCACCTGGCCGGAGACGATGGTCGCGACGTACCCGTCGGCGCGCTGGTCGAGCCGGCGCCCGCCGGCCGGCAGGTCGTAGGTGACCACCGGCGGGTGCAGGTGCAGCCCCGGGTAGTCGATGACGTTCAGGTCGGCCTTGTAGCCGACCGCGATCCGGCCGCGATCGGCCAGCCCGCAGACCCGGGCCGGCACCGAGGTCAGCTCGCGGATCGCCGTCGGCACCGAGATCCGGCCGGACGGCCGGTCCCGGGTCCAATGGGCCAGCAGGTAGGTGGGGAAGCTGGAGTCGCAGATCATCCCGTAGTGGGCGCCGCCGTCGCCGAGCCCGATCACCATGTCGTCGCGCTGCATCAGCGCGCCGACGGTGTCCAGCGAGTTGTCCGCGAAGTTGGCCAGCGCGCAGAGCAGCACGGCGTGGCCGTCGTCGTCGAGCATCCGGTCGTAGGCCTCCTCCAGGGCGGAGACGCCGCGCGCCTTGGCACGGGCGGCGATGCTGTCGGCCGCGGTCGGCTCGTAGTTCGCGTCGTCGCCGAGCGGGAACAGCCAGTTCCAGGCCTGGGCCAGGTAGACCAGCGGGTTGGCCGGGACGATCTCCGGGTGGTCGGCCAGGATCCGTTGGCGTACTTCTGGCTTGCGCAGCTCGGCGACCCGATCGGCCAGCGGCAGCGCGGCGATCTGTTGATAGCTCGGGTACAGCACGAACGGGTTGACGGTCAGGTCCAGGCCGACGATCAGGCCGATCGGCCGGGGGAACACCTGCGCGGTGATCCGCGCGCCGGCGGCGTTGGCCTTCTCCACCATGGTGACGGCGTCCTCGTGTACCGGATCGCCTTCGTTGGGGACGATCAGGCTGAACGTCACCGGCAGCCCGACGTCGGTTGCGGCGTCGAACACCTGCTGCAGCACCGGCTGGTACCCGCCGTCCGGGATGTCCGGCACGAACTGGATCAGCCCGCCGCCGGCGTCGGCGACACCGCGGCCGATCTCCAGGATCTCGGCGTACCCGGCGTCGTAGCTGGGGATCTGTCTGCCGCCCTCGGTCCGGTGCGTCGCCAGCCTGGACGACGAAAATCCAAGCGCGCCAACCTCGATCGCCTCTCGAGCCAGCCGCCGCATGACGGCCAGGTCTTCGACGGTGGCCGGCTCGCGGTCCGCGCCGCGCTGACCCATCACGTACACCCGTAGCGGTGAGTGCGGCAGGTACACCGCGACGTCGATGTCCCGCCGTCGCGACTCCAGCGCCTGCAGATACTGCGGGAAGGTCTCCCACGTCCAGTCCAGGCCGTCGGTCATCACCACGCCGGGGATGTCCTCCACACCGGCCATCACATCGACCAGCACGTCGTGATCGGTGGGGCGGCAGGGTGCGAAGCCCACCCCGCAGTTGCCCATGATCGCCGTGGTGACGCCGTGTGCCGACGACGGGTTGAGCCGGGTCGACCAGATGGCCTGGCCGTCGTAGTGGGTGTGCAGGTCGACGAAGCCGGGCGTGACCAGCAACTCGGTGGCGTCGATCTCCCGCTCGCCGCGGCCGTCGACCTTGCCGACCGCCGCGATCAGGCCGCCACGCACCGCGACGTCGCCGACGTAGGGCTCACCGCCGAGCCCGTCGACGATCGTGCCGTCACGGATGACCAGGTCGTACGTCATCTGACAAATCTACGACCGTGCCTGTGGTCGTGCCAGGGGCACAGCGCACTGAGCGCGGCCGGGAAGCCGGCGTACACCGTCGCCATCACCAGGACCTCCTGGACGGCCGCCGGGACGGGGCGGGCCGGGCGGGTAGGGTCGCCAT
>NZ_JBYCLB010000437.1:0-2837 GCF_057473705.1 Mycobacterium sp. TH-M15
CTTCCAGCGTCGACCACACCACGTGGGCCACTCCGGCGTCGCGGGCGGCACGGGCGGCGTTGCCGGCCTGCGCCAGCTCCATCTCGGCCGAGGTGCGCCGGGCCTGGTCCTCCGGGCTGCGCTGGGCGAAGTAGTTGGTGACGACGAACACCCCGTGTACCCCATCGAACGCCTGTCGCAGGCTCGCTTCATCGTCGAGGTCCGCCTCGACGATCTGCGCCCCAGCCGCCGCCAGTGCCCGCGCGCTGGCCGAGTCGGCGCTGCGGGTCAGGGCGCGCAGCGCGAACTGGCGGTCCGGGTCGGCGAGGATGGCCCGGGCCAGTCCGCCGCCCTGTGCCCCGGTCGCCCCCACCACAGCAATCGTCTTCTGCTCGGTCATTGCGGCTCCCTTCGCCGATCAAGGTTGATGCATCAACCTAATTCCATCTCCACGATACCGATTTGAGTTGATGTGTCAACTTGCCGATTAGCATTGATTCCATGCCTGATGCACCATGGCTCGACCCGCAGCAGCAGCGTTCCTGGCGAAGCTTTCTGACGATGAGTCAGCAGCTGGTGCGTCACCTTGAGCGGCACTTGCAGCAGGAGGCCGGGCTCTCCTCGCCCGACTACGAGATCCTGGTCAACCTCTCCGAGGCGCCGGACGGGCGGATGCGCGCGTCCCAGCTGGGGGAGGTGACCGACTGGGAGAAGAGCCGACTCTCGCATCACCTGAGTCGGATGCAGCACCGCGGGCTGATCCGCCGTGAATCCCACGGCACCCGCTATCCCGACATCGTCTTGACCAGCGCCGGCCGATCCGCGATCGAGGCGGCCGCCCCGGCCCATGCGGCCCGGGTGCGCACGTTGTTCGTCGAGGTGCTCGGCCCCGACCGGCTAGCACAGATCAGCGCGGCCGCCGATGACGTGCTGGCTGCGATCGAGAAGCATCGACGTGAAGACCGGGCGGCCGACGGCTGAGCGGACAGGGCGCGGTGCCACCGGTGTACGTCGACCGCACCCTGCGCGAACCGGCCGTTCGCCCGGTGCCACAATGACGGGCGTGGGCGCGGTCACGTTGGACGGCAAGGTCACCCGGGACGAGATCTTCGTCGATCTCACCGCCCGGGTGGCGAAGCTGACCGAGGCGGGGCACACCCCCGGCCTGGGCACCATCCTGGTCGGCGACGACCCGGGATCGCATGCCTACGTGCGCGGCAAGCACAACGACTGCGCCAAGGTCGGCATCACCTCGATCCGTCGCGACCTGCCCGCCGACGTCAGCCCCGAGACGCTGAACGACACCATCGACGAGCTGAACGCCGACCCCGAGTGCACCGGCTACATCGTGCAGCTGCCGCTGCCCAAGCACCTCGACGAGAACGCCGCGCTGGAGCGCGTCGACCCGGCCAAGGACGCCGACGGGCTGCACCCGACCAACCTGGGCCGGCTGGTGCTCGGCACCCCCGGGCCGCTGCCGTGCACCCCGCGCGGCATCGTGCACCTGCTGCGCCGCTACCACATCGAGATCGCCGGCGCGCACGTGGTGATCATCGGCCGCGGGGTGACGGTCGGGCGTCCGCTGAGCCTGCTGCTGAGCCGCCGGTCGGAGAACGCCACCGTGACCGTCTGCCACACCAGGACCCGTGACCTGGCCGCGCTGACCCGGCAGGCCGATATCGTGGTGGCCGGGGTGGGGGTGCCGCACATGCTCACCGCCGACATGGTCCGGCCCGGCGCCGCGGTGGTCGACGTCGGGGTCAGCCGCACCGCCGACGGGCTGGTGGGCGACGTGCACCCGGATGTCTGGGAGGTCGCCGGGCACGTGTCGCCCAATCCCGGCGGGGTGGGTCCGCTGACCCGGGCGTTCCTGCTCGCCAACGTGGTGGAGCGGGTCGAGGGCGCCGGGAGCCCGGTATGACCCGGGCCCGGCAGCTGGTAGCGGCGCAGTGGCCGATCCTGCTGGTCGGGGTGATCTTCGTGGCGGCGTTCGGCTTGGTGGCGGCCGGGTTCTGGCGCCGCGGTGCGGTGCTGCTCGGTATCGGAGTGGGTACCGCGGCCGCGCTGCGGCTGGTGCTCTCCGACGACCGGGCCAGCCTGCTGGTGGTGCGCTATAAGCGGCTCGACTTCGCCACCATGACGACGCTGGCGGCCACCATCCTCTACATCGCCAAGACCATCGACCCGCTCGGCACCCGCTGAGCCGCCGTCACAGGCCGGGAATGCCACCGGGCAGGCCGGGGATGCCACCGGGCAGGCCCGGGATGGCGGGGATTCCGCGGCCGGGGCCGGCCAGCTCCGGCGGCACGGTCGGCGTCTGGCCGTTGGCGACCTCGGCCAGCATCTGCGGGCAGTACGCGTCCACCGCCGCCTCGGCGAACATCTCGGCCAGCTCCGGCGACATGCCGCCGTCGCTGCCGGTCAGGCCGGAGACGACGGAGAGCAGCGACCCGGCGGGCTGGGTCAGCATCGGGCAGACCGACTGGCCCAGCGCGGCCGTCGCCGCCGGGTTGCTGACGTCGATGCCGGTGCCGCCCAGCGAGTTGAGGAACGCATCGTCGGCCGGGTCGGCCTGCGCGGGCGCCGACCAGGCGAGCGTGCCGGCCAGACCGGCGCCGGCGGTCACCGTCAGCGCGCGCGACGTCCAGTGGTTGCGCATAAGTCCCTCCCCGGGTCCCTCCCGGGCGAGCGCCGGGTGTTGGCGCCATGGTACGGATCTGCACACGGTGCCGCCATGACCGCCAGTCAGGCCGTCAGCGGCCCAGCGTGGCCCGGACGCAGACCGTCACATACGGCAGTGCCAGGCCGGTGCTGCCGGCCAGCGCCGGATGGGTGGCCAGCAGGTCGCGGACCCGGTC
>NZ_JBYCLB010000438.1:0-4770 GCF_057473705.1 Mycobacterium sp. TH-M15
TCGATCACGATGCCGAGCCGGAAGCAGGCCAGCACGGTGTACCAGTCGATTCGGGACAGGTCGCGGGTGCTGCCTGCGGCGTAGCGGGCCGTGAGGTCGTCGGTGCTGGCCAGCCCGTCGGTCTCGGTCAGTGCGTGTCCGAACACGCTGGACCCGTCGGCCTGCCGCCAGGTGGCCAGCAGTTCGCCCAGGTCCAGCAGCGGGTCGCCGATGGTGCACATCTCCCAGTCCACGATCGCCACCACCTCCGGCCCGGTGCGGGAGAACATCACGTTGGCCGCATGGTAGTCGCCGTGCATGATCCCCGGGGTCCACGACGCCGGCCGGTTGGCTTCCAGCCACCCCGCCACCTCGTCGACGCCGGGTAGGTCCGGGCCGGGATAGTTCTCGAACTGCCGGTAGGAGTCCAGCTCGGCGAGCCAGCGCGGCACCTGGCGCTCCAGAAACCCGGTCGGTTTGCCGAAGTCGCCGAGTCCCACCGCCACCTGGTCGACGGCGCCCAGCCGGGCCAGCGCGTCGGCCATCGACAGCCCCATCTCGAACCGGACCCTCGGGGCGCCGGCGTGCAGCGCCGGCAGCCCCTCGCTGGCGTTGAACCCGTGGACGGGCTCCATCAGGTAGAAGGCGGCGTCACCGAGGACCGCGGGGTCGGCGCAGACCGCGATCAGCGGCGGATGCGGGACGTCGGTTCCGGCCAGCGCGGCCAGCACCCGGGTCTCCCGCAGGATGACGTCGTTGCTGCGCGGACGCAGGTGCCGAGGCCCGCGGCGCAGCACATAGGACCGGCCGGACCGGGTGAACCGCACCATGACGTTCTGGGTTCCGCCGGTGAGGGCGGTGACGTCGTCTAGCGGGCCGTCGCCCAGCCCCTGGCCGGACATCCATCGCGCGACCGCGTCGAGATTCACAGCAGAGAATCCATCGGCGCCGTCAGCGCCTGGGCTGCACCGACCGGGAGATGGTCTGCACCCGGATCAGGTCGTCGGCGAAGATGAACGTGTCGTTGCCTTCGACGCGGGCGGTCGGGGCGTCGAGCGCCCACTCCAGCAGCAGCGCGTCGCCCTCGAAGATCTGGTTCCGGATCTCGAACGCATCGGCGGACTCGGCGGCGAACAGCTTGCTGAACGCGGCCCGCACCTGCGCCTTCCCGCGGGCCACACCCTGGGCGGTGATCAACACGGAGTCGTCGCCGTAGTCGGCGACCAACTCGTCGAGGTCACCGTTCTTCAACGCGTCGATGTGGTGGCTGAAGATCTCCTGCGGGGTGCGTGCCATCACCGCTCCGTTCGTTGCCGTTGTAGCGTCGACGGTAACCGATCCACAGCAGACACAAATTGTCGGCACAGGGCGGGCCCATCGCCTCCGACATACTGGACTGTCATGACCCAGTCGCGCTCGTCGACCGAGCGGGTGGTGATGTCGCGGGCGGACGGCACACCGGTCAGCGTGCTGGTGGTCGACGACGAGGTCGTCTTGGCCGACATGGTCGCGATGGCGCTGCGCTACGAGGGCTGGAACACCGCCACCGCCGGTGACGGTGCGTCGGCGATCAGCGCGGCAAAGGCCGACCGCCCCGACGTCGTGGTGCTGGACGTGATGCTGCCGGACATGAGCGGCCTGGACGTGCTGCGCAGCCTTCGCGAGCAGAACCCGCGGCTGCCGGTGCTGTTCCTCACCGCCAAGGATGCCCTGGAAGACCGGATCGCCGGCCTGACCGCCGGCGGCGACGACTACGTGACCAAACCGTTCAGTATCGAGGAGGTGGTGCTGCGGCTGCGGGCGTTGCTGCGGCGCACCGGGGTGACGATCGCCGACAGCGGCAACGAGATCGTGGTCGGCGATCTGGTGTTGAACGAGGACAGCCACGAGGTGACGCGATCCGGCGACCCGATCACGTTGACCTCCACCGAATTCGAGCTGCTTCGGTTCATGATGCACAACGCCAGGCGGGTGTTGAGCAAGGCGCAGATCCTGGACCGGGTGTGGAGCTACGACTTCGGCGGCAGGTCCAACATCGTCGAGCTTTACATCTCCTACCTGCGCAAGAAGATCGACAACGGCCGCGCACCGATGATCCACACGTTGCGCGGCGCGGGCTATGTGCTCAAGCCGGCCAATTAGCCCGGCACGACGCGGCTCTCGCCGCGTGTGGTCGCTTCGGACCCGGCTGCTGGTCGGCCATATCCTGCTGCTCGCCACGGTCTGCATCGGAATCGCCGGGGCCACCGAGGCGGCGCTGCACCGGTACCTGGTCCACCAACTCGATTCGCAGCTGAACGATGTCGCACACCGGTCGGCCCGCCTGCACGGCCATCCGCCGCCGGCGTCGTGGCGGCACGGCCATCCGCCGCCGGCGGCGTGGCGGCACCGCCAGCAGCCCAAGCCGGGACCGGGCCCGGACTTCCTGGACGCCCCCGGCCAACCGATCGGCATGGTGGCCGGCGTGGTCAGCCACGACGCGATGGCCGCGCCCGGCTACCTGTCCGATACCGGCACCCGAGAGCCGTTGAGCAGCACCGCCGTTGCCGAGCTGGCCGAGATCGCCGGAACCCACGGGCCGCAGACCCGAAAGCTGGACGGCATCGGCGACTACCGGTTGGTCGCCACCCACGCCCGGCACGGCGACGACGTCGTCGTCGTCGGCCTGCCGCTGGCGGCGGTCGACGCGACCGTCATCCGGACGTTGCTCATCTTCGCGGTGGTCACGGTGTTCGCGCTGGCGGTGGCCGGCACCGCGCTGGTGTTGATCGTCCGTCGGGCACTGGCCCCGCTGCGGCGAGTCGCGCAGACCGCCCGCGAGGTGGCGGCGCTGCCGCTGGACCGCGGCGAGGTGGAACTGCCGGTGCGGGTACCCGAGGCGGATACCGACTCGCGCACCGAGGTCGGCCAGCTCGGCTCGGCGGTGAACCGGATGCTGGACCACATCGCCGCCGCGCTGGCTACCCGGCAGGCCAGCGAGACCCGGGTGCGGCAGTTCGTTGCCGACGCCAGCCACGAACTGCGCACGCCGCTGACCGCAATTCGCGGCTACGCCGAGCTGGCGCAGCGGGTCGGGCTGGAGCAAGGCGACACCGAAGTGGTCGCGCACGCGATGGGCCGGATGCGGTCCGAGACCGAGCGGATGACCCGGTTGGTGGAGGACCTGCTGCTGCTGGCCCGGCTGGACTCGGGCCGCCCGCTGGAGCGCGTGCCGGTGGACCTGTCCCGGCTAGCGGTCGACGCGGTCAGCGACGCCCATGTGGCCGGGCCGGATCACGAGTGGCGCCTTGACCTTCCGGCCGAACCGGTGCTGGTGCTCGGCGACGCCGCCCGGCTGCACCAGGTGCTGGCGAACCTGCTGGCCAACGCCCGCGTGCACACCGGCCCGGGCACCGTGGTCACCACCGGGCTGCGCACCGACGGCGACCAGGCCGTGCTGACCGTTACCGACGACGGACCCGGCATCTCGGAACGGTTCCGGTCGGAGATATTCCAGCGGTTCGCCCGCGACGACACGTCCCGGTCACGCGCCGCCGGTAGCACCGGGCTGGGCCTGGCGATCGTGGCGGCGGTGGTCAAGGCGCATCAGGGCACGATCGCGGTGGAGAGCGCCCCGGGCCGCACCGAGTTCACCGTCTGCCTGCCCCGGCCATAAGGTGACACGATGCAGGTGCTGCTGATCCGCCACGCCCTGCCGCTGCGCAGCGAGCACGGTCGGGGCGCCGACCCGCAGCTCTCCGAGATCGGGGTGCGGCAGGCCCAAAGGCTGCCGGAGGCGGTACGCCGCTACCCGGTCACCCGCCTGGTCAGCAGCCCGCAGCGCCGGGCCATGCAGACCGCGGAGCCGCTGGCCGCGGCGCTCGGGCTCCGGATCGATGTCGACGACCGGTTCGCCGAGTACGACCGGGATCTGGCGGGGTATCTGCCGATCGAGGAGCTGCGGACCGAGCGGCCGCAGGACTGGGCCCGGATGGCGCAGGGATTGCTGCCGGCCGGCGTCGACGAGGCTGCCTTCCACGCCCGGGTCCGAGAAGCGATGGACGCCGTGGTGGCCACAGCCGATCCCGAGCAGACCATCGCGGTGGTCAGCCACGGCGGAGTGATCAACACCGTGCTGCACGACGTCCTGGGCACCGCGCGGCTGCTGTCATTCCCCATCGACTACGCGTCGGTGACCGCACTGCGGTATTCACGGTCCGGTCGGGCCACGGTGGCGTCGGTGAACGGCATCGAGCACGTCTGGCAGCTGCTGCCGCGAAACCAACGGCGGCCGGTCGAGTGAGCCGGGCCGGCTACCGGCGCAGCGCGAGGTTCTTCTTGGCCGCCCGGCGCAGCTGGAAGATCCGGGCGGTGCCGACCAACACGGTGACCAGTCCGCCGCCCACCGCGGCCAACAGGATGGACACCCCCAACGGCAGGGTCCAATTCCACTTCAGGAAGGTCACCTGTACCGTCTCGGTGTTCTGGGTGACGAAGGTCAGCAACACGATGAGAATGAGAAAGCCTAGGATCAAGGCGCTCCACAGGCCGGCCGCGCGGGTGTACGGGGCGGCCGCGTCGACCGGCGGGGGGGTGGCTTCGCCACCCTGAGGCTTGTCGGGTGGTGAGTCGGCGTCGGTGCTCATGGGGCACATCTTGCCGCTTTTCGCCGGAGATCGGGGCCGAATCCGCCGTCGCGGCGGTCGTGCAACGGCAAATGGGCTTGGCGGGAAGAGATCGTCGCCTACCGTAGTCGGATGACTGCTCGCCCGGTCGAACCGGCGCCGCCTGTGTGGCCGGCGATTCTGACCT
>NZ_JBYCLB010000439.1:0-2972 GCF_057473705.1 Mycobacterium sp. TH-M15
GTTGTGCACCCAGGACGTAGCGCCGTAGGGCGCGACCAGCCAGCGGCCGGTGCCGTCTTCGACCAGGGTCACCGGGGTGGTACGGGGCGCGCCGCTGCGACGCCCGGTGGTGGTCATCAGGTAGGTCGACCCGGGGCCGGCACCGATCTTCACAAACGCGGTCATCACGGCGTTCACCACCCGTCGCAGCCGACCCAACCGATAGCTGCGTGCCATGACCGTCATTCTGTCAGGTGAAGACGGGCATTCGGGTCAATCCGGCGGCCGCCGCAGCAACGCCTGCCGCCGCCGGACTTCGGCCCGGAAATAGGCGATCAGCGCCCACACCCCGGTGAACAGCACCCCGATCACGCCGATGCCCGGGTAGATCAGGAACCCGGCGATCAGCACCGGCTGCACCGCCAGGTTCGCCCAGATCGCCCAGGGGCGGCCCTGGATGCCGACCAGCATCACCAGCGCCGACGCCACCCCGATCAGATACAGCAGCGGCACCGCAGTCAGCCCGCCGCCCACCGTGCCGACCACCGGCAGCGCCAGCAGCACCACGATCGCCTCCAGGATCAAGGTGGCGGCCATGACGCCGCGGAAGCTCTTCCACGGGTCCACCGGCGGCGGGGGCTGGTCGGTCATTGCGGGTCCCGGCCGAACAGGGTGCGTGCGGCGCCGGCGGTGACCACCGAGCCGGTGATGACGATCCCGTTGCCGGAGAACGCCTCCGGGTGGTCGGCGTCGGTTGCGGCCTGCTCCACCAGGGTGGTCGCCACCTCGATGGCGTCCGGCAGGCCGGCCGCCGAGACCACCCGCTCCTCGCCGAACCGCTGTCGTGCCGCCGCGGCCAGCGTCTCGACGTCCAGCGCCCGCGGCGAGCCGTTGTGGGTGACCACGACCTGGTCGAACGCCGGCTCCAGGGCGGCCAGGATGCCATCGGCGTCCTTGTCGGCCAGCACGCTGATGACGCCGACCAGGAACCGGAAGTCGAACTCGTCGGCCAGCGCCGCGGCGAGTGCGGTCGCCCCGGCCGGGTTGTGCGCGGCGTCGATGAACACGGTTGGGGCGCTGCGCATCCGCTCCAGCCGGCCGGGGCTGCGCGCCGCCGCGAAACCGGCCCGCACGGTGTCGACGTCGAGCTGACGTTGCGCCCCGGCACCGAAGAAGGCCTCCACCGCGGCCAGCGCCAGCACCGCGTTGTGCGCCTGGTGCTCGCCGTGCAGCGGCAGGAAGATGTCCGGATACACCCCGCCCAGGCCCTGCAGCTCCAACAGCTGCCCGCCGATGGCGAGTCGGCGGCTGAGCACCGCGAACTCCGAGTTCTCCCGGGCCACCGCGGCGTCGGCGGTGATCGACCGCGCCAGCAGCACCTCCATCACCTCGGGTGCCTGGCGGGCCATCACCGCGACGGTGTCCGGGGCGCCCTCGGCCGCCCGGTGGATGATGCCGGCCTTCTCGCCGGCGATGCCGGCGATGTCGGCACCGAGGTACTCGACGTGGTCGATGCCGATCGGGGTGATCACCGCCACCGGGGCGTTGACCACGTTGGTGGCGTCCCAGCGGCCGCCCATCCCCACCTCGACCACCGCGACGTCGACCGGGGCGTCGGCGAACGCCGCGAACGCCATCCCGGTCAGCACCTCGAACTTGCTCATCGCGGGCCCGCCGTCGGCTTGTGACGACGCGTCGACCAGCTGCACGAACGGCTCGATCTCGGTGTAGGTGTCGACGTAGCGGGCCGGGCTGATCGGCTCGCCGTCGATCGCGATCCGCTCGACCACCGACTGCAGGTGCGGGCTGGTGGTGCGCCCGGTTCGCCGGTTGAACGCGGTCAGCAGCGCGTCGACCATCCGGGCCACCGAGGTCTTGCCGTTGGTGCCGGCGATGTGGATCGCCGGGTAGCCGCGCTGCGGGGAGCCGAGCAGGTCCATCAGCGCGCTGATCCGGGTCAGGCTCGGCTCGATGGTGGTCTCGCCCCACCGTTGGTCGAGCAGGTGCTCGATCTGCAGCAGCGAGGCGATCTCGTCCGGGGTGGGCGCGGCCCCGCTCACGCGCCGCTCCTCAGCATCGCTACGCTCCGCATCGTCGTCGGCTGGACCCGGCCGCTCGGTCACGCCAGCTCCGCCAGCCGGGCGGTGATCCGGTCGACCTCCTCGCCGGCCAGCTGCCGACGGTCCCGGATCTTGGCGACGACGTGATCGGGCGCCTTGGCCAGGAACTCGGCGTTGCCCAGTTTGGCGTCGGTGGCGGCCACCTCCTTGCCCGCGGCGGCCAGGTCCTTCTCCAGCCGGCGCCGCTCGGCGGCGACGTCGACGGTGCCGGAGGTGTCCAGCTCGACGACCACGGTATCCCGGCTCAGCCGCACCTGCACCGACGCCGAGGCGGTGAAGCCGTCACCCGGGGCGGTCAGCCACGCCTGCGACCGCACCGCGGCGTCCTGGGTGGACAGGTCGACCTCGTCGATTCCGGTCAGCCGGGCCGGCACCTTCTGCCGGTCGGCCAGGCCCTGGTCGCTGCGGAACCGGCGCACCTCGGTGACCAGCTTGCGCATGTCGGCGATGCGCTGTGCGGCAACCGGATCCGGGCAGATGCCGGACGGCGTGGGCCAGTCGGCCACCACCACCGATTCCCGGCCGGTCAACGCCTGCCACAGCGACTCGGTGACGAACGGGATCACCGGGTGCAGCAGCCGCAGCAGCGTGTCCAGCACGGTGGCCAGTACCGCGGTGGTGTGCGCCAGCCCCTCGCCGAGCTGGGTCTTGGCCAGCTCGACGTACCAGTCGCAGAATTCGTCCCAGGTGAAGTGGTAGAGCGCCGCGCAGGCCCGGCTGAACTCGTAGCCGTCGAACGCCGAATCCACCTCGGCGCGGACCTCTTCCAGCCGGCCCAGAATCCACCGGTCGGCGTCGGTCAGCTCCGCGGCCGCCGGCAGCGGCGCCGGCCGGGCGCCGTTGAGCAACGCGAACCGGGTGGCGTTGAACAGC
>NZ_JBYCLB010000440.1:0-2060 GCF_057473705.1 Mycobacterium sp. TH-M15
GGTGCGCGGCAAGCCGTACGGCGCAAATGCCGCGGTGAACGTGGTGATCGCCGCCATGCTCACCGGCTCGGAACCGACGATCATCACCACGTTGCTCAGGTCCACGTGCGCCCCCGGCGCAGGCAGGCCGCGCTGGGCCGTCAACTGGTAGGCGAAGTTGGGTGCGGCGGTGACCACCCGGCCGTGCCTGGACTGTGCCGACATCGCCTGAATCCAGCGCTGCGGGCGCCGGATGAACGCCGTCGGCGACATCAGGGTGGAGTGCCCGCCGTAGACCGCCGGAAAACCGATCATCGACAGGCCCATGTCGTGGTAGAGCGGTAACCAGCTCAGCCCGTGGATATTTCGCTCCAGCAGGTTGATCGAGAGGATCATCTGCAGCAGGTTCGTCCCGACCGATCGATGGGTGACCTCCACGCCGATCGGCGGTCGGGTCGCGCCGGAGGTGTACTGCAGGTGCGACACATCGTCGAGATTCAGTGCGACCGGCGCGAACTCGTCGGCGACCGGGTCCGGTATCTCGTCGACGGCAATGACCTCCGGCCGGCCAGCGCTGGGCAGCCGGTCCAGAAATGCCGCAACGGTTTTCCGCGCCGCCGTGGTGGTCAGCACCACGGTGGGGGTCGAGTCGCGCAGCGCGGTGCCCAGGCGTTCGGCGTGACCCGGAAGTTCCGGTGCGAACAACGGCACCGCGACGGCGCCGGCCTTCACCGCGGCGTAGAACCCGGCGACGTACTCCAGGCCCTGCGGCGCCAGGATCGCCACCCGGTCGCCCCGGGCCGTGGTTCGCTGCAGGCGTGCGCCGATCGCCCGCATCCGGGTACCGAGCTCGCTCCAGGTCAGCTCGACCGCGCGCACCCCGCTGACCGGGGTGTGGTCGAGGTAGCGGAACGCCACCGAGTCGCCGACACAGGCGATGTTGCGTTCCATCACCGAGACCAGCGTGTCGTCGGCCGGCAACGCGATGCGACCGTCGGCATCCAGGACATCGTCGATCTGCAGCAGACCCCGGTGCCCCGCCGGCGGCCCGGAACCGTGGCTCATTGGCGCAGTCTAAGTGCCGTCGTGGGCAACGCCTCCCGGTGCGTTCTGTTAACGTCGGTAACGGGTATTCGACATGCATCGGCTCCCGAACCCGGAGTGCCACACCTCGTTGGCGTTCGTCGCCGGGCAGACCACCCGGATCGACCTGGTGCGCTGGTCACCTACCGTCATCCCGGCGGCCAAAACCGCTGCCGCACTGGATGTGTTGCCACAGGGGCTTCGTCCACCGCCTGCTAGACGAGGTACAGCCCCGCCTCGCCGAGGTCGGCTGGCGTAGGGCTCACATCGGGGGTTGGTGCAGGGCCAGGGTGAGGACGCCGTATCCCACGCAGATCAGCAGGTTCAGCGCGGCGATCACCAACCCGGCGATCACCAGCCAGTGCACCGCGCGCTGCCGGGTGCGCCGCACCCGGGCCGCCCGCTCGGCGCGCTTGATCCCCGTCGCCGCCAGCGCGAAGTTGACGTCCACCGACTCGTCGAACCCCGACGAAGCGCCGGCCATGATCTCACGCAGCCGAGCCGCCGGGATGGTGACGCCGACGTGGGCGAAGCTGCGGCTCATCCGACGTGCCGACCAGCGACCGAGTCCCCGATCCGGTCGGTGAAGGCGGTACGGCGGCCGGTGCGAACGGCCGTCCCAGGCTCGGGCCGGCATGTGATCACTGTACCGATTTCGGTTGAATGTGTCTCGGGTCACGACGACGCCCCGGCGGGGGATAGACTCGACCACGAGAATTCACCGCGGACAGGAGCGTAAATCCATGGCTACCACCATCGAAAGCAACGCGACCACCCGCACACCGGCCGGGCCGGCCGGCGGTAACGGCTCGGCGAAAGACTTCGAGCAGGACGTCGCCGCGACCCAGCGCTACTTCGACAACCCGCGGTTCGACCGGATCACCCGGCTCTACACGGCGCGCCAGGTCGCCGAGCAGCGCGGCACCATCGCCGCCGACTACACCGTGGCCCGCGACGCCGCCACCGCCTTCTACCAGCGGCTCCGCGAGATGTTCACC
>NZ_JBYCLB010000441.1:0-2126 GCF_057473705.1 Mycobacterium sp. TH-M15
CCGCTGATGGAGTTCACCCCCGGCTACGTGCTGCGGGCGCTGGACTACCTGCCGACGGCGGGATCACGCATCCCGTGGCGGCTCAAGCAGAACTACCTGCTCGACCTGGGGCTGATCCGGCACGGCAAAGTCAACGACGAGGCGTTGCACTTCACCAAACACCGGGTGACGCTGACGGTTTAGCGTCAGCTGCAGTCGTACTGCTCGCCGATCCCGGCCGGCGGGGTGGCCTGCTTGGCGCAGCCGAACGCGGTCAGCGTCTCCGACATCCGCAGACCGGTGTGCTTCGACAGGCTGACGCAGTACAGCCCGGACGGATCCGACCGGCACTGGTAGTCACCGGATTTGATGCTGTCGCCGTAGGGCAGCGGTGCGCCCGGCCCGTCGCTGAACGGGCCGGGGTCGCCGTGGTAGCCGCCGACGGTGATGGTCGACCCGTTGAAGTCCACCCAGTTGCTGATCCATTGCCACAGATTCTCGGGCGGTTTCGGCGGTGGGTCGGCGAGACCCGGCAGGCAGGACAGCGTTTCGCTGAGCCGGCGGATGCAGCCGGCCAAGGTGTTCGGTTTGAGGTCGCCGGGCAGCCGGAAGGCGACATCGTCACCGGTGAGCTCGGTGGCTTCGCCGTCGCGCTCGACGGTCTGGAAATCCGCCGGATCGGCGGGTCGGCCGGCCGCGACCCAGCGGACCAATGCCTCGGGAGACGCGACCGCCTCCGGCGGCGGCGCGGCGGGGGCCTGACTGCTGCTGGTCGGGGCCGACGAGGTCGGCACGGCCGAGGCCGGCGCGGTGCCGGTCTCCGGCAGCGGCGTCGTCTTGCTGGTGGCATCGTCGGAACAGCCCACCGCCAGGATCAGCACGCTGGTCAAGACCGCGAAACGGCGCATGGCCGTCATCATAGGGACGCCTCACCCGGGGTCTCCGGCCAGTAGTAGGAGTCCGGGTACGGACGTGCGCCGAAGATGGCGGTGCCGATCCGCACCTCGGTGGCGCCCTCGGCGATCGCCAGACCGAAGTCGCCACTCATCCCCATCGACAGCCGGGGCAGCCGGTGACCGCGGTCGGCGGCGGCGTCCCGCAGTTCACGCAGCCCGCGGAAGCAGGCGCGCACCTCGTCGGCGTCTCTGGTGTGCAGCGCGATCGTCATCAGCCCGCGCACCCGCAGCGTCGGGTAGTCGCGCAGCCGGTCCAGGAAGGGCAACAGCTCGGCCGGCGGCAGACCGTACTTGCTGGGCTCGTCGGCGGTCTTGACCTGGACGAGCACCTCGATGCTGCGGCCTTCGTCCTGCAGGTGCCGGTGCAGGGCCGCGGCCAGCTTCGGCCGGTCCACCGACTGCACCTCGCTGGCCAGCCGGGCCACCAGGCCGGCCTTGTTGGTCTGCAGGTGCCCGATCATCACCCAGTCGATCCCGCAGTCGGCGAGCGGTTCGGCCTTGTCCCGGATCTCCTGCACCTTGTTCTCACCGAACCGGTGCAGCCCGAGCGCCACCGCCTCCCGGATCACCACCGGCCCGAAGGTCTTGCTCACCGGCAGGATGTCGACCTCGGCCGGGTCCCGTCCGGCGGCGCGGCAGGCGTCGGCCACCCGCCGGCGCAGGCTCTCCCAGCGGGCTTGCAGGGTGTCGGCGGCAGGCGCGCTCACGGCTGCACCGCCGCGTCGGTGGCCGCGTCGATCGCGTCGGCGAGTTGGTCGATCGCCGCCCGTGCCGGCTGCAGGCCGGGCGTCTCGGCCGCCACCGCGCGCAGGTCGCGGTAGCCCAGCCGGACCCGCCCGTCGGCGTCCTGCCAGGCCAGCGCCTTGGACGGCAGGTCGATGGCGATGGTCTGCTCGGCCAGCATCAGCTGGGTGCCCAGGCTGGGCTTGCCGAACAGCAGCACCTGGGTGGGCCGCAGGGCCAGGCCGGCCTTCTCGGCGTGTCCGGAATGGTCGACCCGCGCCATCACCCGGAAGCCGCGGTCCAGCAGCGCCCGCTCCAGCCGGTCCAGGGTCTCCGGCACCGGGCGTGGGCTCTCCTTGGCGATCCACGACGACACGTCACACCACCACGATGCCGTCGTCGTCGCTGTAGACGGTCGCTCCGGGCGGGAAGCTGATCCCGCCGAACGAGACCGCCACGTCGCGCTCG
>NZ_JBYCLB010000442.1:0-3696 GCF_057473705.1 Mycobacterium sp. TH-M15
CCACGATCTTCGCCCGGGTGGATCAGATTGTGACGCAAGGCGATACCGCGGTGGTGCTGGATCGCGGCCAGACGTCGGTGACCACCATCGGCCCGGACGGCACGCCGCGGTACGCGCTGCGCGCCGGGCGGGGGGCCACCACCATGGCCGCCGACCCGCGCGGCCCGGTGCTGGCCGCCGACACCCGCGGCGGCCAGCTGCTGGTCTACGGGGTGGACCCGCTGATCCTGCGGCAGGCCTACCCGGTGCCGGACGCCCCGTACGGCCTGGCCGGCTGCACCGGTCTGGCATGGGTTTCGCAGACCGCCACCAACGCCGTCGTCGGCTACGATCTGGGCACCGGAATCCCCGTGGAGAAGGTACGGTACCCAACCGTGCGGCAACCGAACGCGCTGGCCTGCGACGACGTCGCGGGAACGCTGTATGTGGTCTCCGGCGCCGGGGCCGGCGTCCAGGTGATCGAGCACGCCGCGGGGCCGCGATGACCGCGCTGCGGCGCAGCCGGTTGCCGGCCGGTTGGGACACCGAGCTCTCCGACGAATACGAGTGGGTACCGCTGCAGCTGCCGCCGGAGCTGACCCGGATCTCGGCGTCCACCCGGCTCTCCATCGAAGCCGAGTACCGCGGCTGGGAGCTGACCCGGGTGCGGCTCTACACCGACGGCAGCCGACGGGTGTTGTTGCGGCGCAAAAAGTCCCGACTGGCCAACGGCGACGTCAGCCGCCCGGTCGACCAGCCGGGACTGTAACCGATGCGGCCCTACGACGCGCTGCGCCGCGCGCTGTTCCTGGTGTCGGCCGAACGGATCCACACCGCGACGTTCGCCGGGCTGCGCTCCGCGACCGCCGCCGAGGCGGTGCGCCGACGGCTGCGGCGTCGACTTGCGCCCGGCGACCCGGTGCTGGTCAGCACGGTCTTCGGGGTGCGCTTCCCCGGGCCGCTGGGTCTGGCCGCCGGGTTCGACAAGGACGGCACGGGGCTGCACACCTGGGGTGCGCTGGGCTTCGGCTACGCCGAAGTCGGCACGGTGACCGCCGCCGCGCAGCCCGGCAACCCCACACCGCGGCTGTTCCGGCTTCCCGCCGACCGGGCGCTGCTCAACCGGATGGGCTTCAACAACGCCGGAGCCGGGGCGCTGGCGACCCGGCTGGCCCAGCACCGCCCGGACGTGCCGATCGGGGTGAACATCGGCAAGACCAAGACCACCCCGGCCGAGCACGCGGCCGACGACTACCGGGCCAGCGCCCGGCTGCTCGGACCGCTGGCCGCCTACCTGGTGGTCAACGTCAGCTCGCCGAACACGCCGGGGCTGCGCGACCTGCAGACCGTCGAGCGGCTACGGCCGATCCTGGCCGCGGTGCGCGCCGAGACCGCCACCCCGGTGCTGGTGAAGATCGCGCCCGATCTGGCCGACGCCGACCTGGACGCGATCGCCGACCTCGCCGTCGAGTTGGGCCTGGCCGGCATCGTGGCCGTCAACACCACCGTCTCGCGCGCCGGCCTGCGCACCCCCGGGGTGGACCGGCTCGGCGACGGCGGCATCTCCGGGCCGCCGGTGGCGGCGCGGGCGGTGCAGGTGCTGCGCCGGCTGTATTCCCGGACCCGCGGCCGGCTGGTGCTGGTCAGCGTCGGCGGCATCGAGACCGCCGACGACGCCTGGCAGCGGATCACCGCCGGCGCGTCGCTGCTGCAGGGCTACACCGGGTTCGTCTACGGCGGCGGCCTGTGGGCCAAGCACATTCACGACGGCCTGGCCGCCCGGCTGCACGACGGCGGCTTCGCGGCGTTGACCGACGCGGTCGGCTCCGACGCCGACGGTCAGCCGAGCGGATCGCCGTAGGTCTGCCGGCCGATCAGGAAGGTGGCCTCGACCGTCACCTCCCGCAGCTGCTCGGGCGGGGTGCTGCGCGGGTTGGCCGAGAGCACCACCAGGTCGGCGTACTTGCCGGTCTCCAGGCTGCCGGTCTCGGTGTCCAGGTGCAGCTGCCACGCGGCGTCCAGGGTCTGCGCGCGGAGCGCCGCGTCGACGCCGATCCGCTGCTCGGGGGCGAGCACCCGACCGCTGCCGCGGGCGGTCCGGGTGACCGCGGTGGCGATGTTGCCGATCGGGTCGGGCGGGGTGACGGTGCCGTCGTTGTGAAACGAGATGCGCAGGCCGGCGTCGAGCGCCGATCGCGCCGCCATCCAGGGTGCACCGTGCTCCGGCCCGAACAGCTCGTCGATGAGCACGTCGCCCCAGTAGTAGACGTGTTCGATGAATAGGCTCGGTGTCACCCCCAGCGCGGCGGCGCGGGCGAACTGGTCGGGCCGCATCGCGCCGACGTGCTCGAGCCGCAGCCGCAGGTCCGGGGCGGCCCCGGCGTTGCGGTAGGCGTCCAAGACGACGTCGATGGCGGCGTCGCCGTGCACGTGGCAGGCCAGCTGCCAGCCCTGGCCGCCGAACGCCGCGGCCAGCTCACCGATCTGCTCGCGGGTGTAGTTCATCGCGCCGTGATGGTGTGACCCCAGGCCCATCCGGGCGGTCGTCTGGTTGGTCAGATACGGGAACGTGGTGAAGATGTTGCCCTGCCAGGGCGAGCCGTCGGCCCACAGCTTCATGCCGATCTTGGCGAAGAGCCGATCGGCGCCCGGCCGAGAGCCGGCGACGTTGGCCGGGTCGGCGGCCAGCGCCGGGGTGCCGATCTGGTAGCCGCGGACCCGTAGCGCGCAATCCGGTTCTTCGGCCAGGCCGGTCATCACCGCGGCCTGGGTGGTGGCGTCGTAGGCGTGGTCGCTGCAGGTGGCGATGCCGGCCCGGGCCAGCCTGCGGTAGGCCCAGCGCAGGTTGCCGGCCAGGTCGGAACCGGCATGGGCGAAGGCCGGTGCGGTCAACCGCAGCACGGCGGCGGCCTCGCGCACCTCGCCGGTCAGCTCCCCGTCGGGCCCGTGCACGAACTCCGCGCCGACCGGGTTGGCGGACTCCCGGGTGATGCCGGCCAGCGCCAGCGCCGCGGTGTTGCCGTAGGCGGCGTGCCCGCTGTTGGCGACCAGGATGACCGGGTGATCCGGCGCCAGCGTGTCGAGCCGGGCGCGGCTGGGCAGCCGCAGATCCGTCTGCAGCAGCGGGTCGACGCCGTTCAGCAGGATCGGGTCGCCCTTGGGGGTCGTCGTGACGGCCTCGGCGAGCTGCTGCAGCACCTGGGCGCCGGTCGGCACGGTGAACGGCCGCACGTCGATGGCCGGCGGGGCCAGGGCGACGCCGATGGCGAACGGGTGGCCGTGCGGCTCCACGAACGCCGGCAGCAGCGCCCGGCCGGCCAGGTCGACCAGCCGCGTCCCAGGCCGGTGCAGCTCCATCACCGCCGATCTGGGCCCGACCGCGCTGATCCGGCCACCGGTCACGGCCAGCGCCTCGGCTTCCGGCGCGGCACCGGGGGCCACCGTCACCACCGGCCCGCCGGTGAAGATCAGGTCGGCGCCGCGGGACGGCGCGCAGGCCGCCGCGGCGCCGATCACCGTCGCCGCCGATCCGACAACGAAGCGCCGTCTGCTCGTCGGCACGATCCGGCGGGCTTACTTCTGCTCATAGGTGCCGACGATCACCGCGCGGGCGATCGCGTGCATGAACAGGTTGAATCCGAGGAAGGCCGGGCTGGCCTCGGCGGGCAGCTCCAGCCGCTCCACGTCGACGGCGTGCACCGCGACGTAGTAGCGGTG
>NZ_JBYCLB010000443.1:0-5805 GCF_057473705.1 Mycobacterium sp. TH-M15
CAAAGGCCCATCAAACTACTGCTGACCAGCTGAAATGCGACTTTGCCGAGACCCTGGGCCAGCGGCCAGTTCGTCTCCTATGACCTGGGGAACACCGCCTCCCCGGCCGGCGACCGCGACCTGCTCGGCTGGGGCAACGAGGTCTGGGACCCACTGCCCTGGGGCACCTATGGGTTCGCCAGCCTGAGCATGGGCCGGGACCGCTACGCCGAGTACGCGGCGCAGCGACTTGCCCGGAGCTGCGCCGACAAGCTGCTCTTCGGGCACCTGCAGCCCGGTAACCCGGCGTCGGGCACCGAACAATTGGACGCGTTGCTGGACAGCCAGTGGGAGGGACTGTGCCGCGGTCTCGGGCTACCGCCGATGGCCGGCGACGAGTCGACCCGGATGCGCAACCTCGGCGGTTGGATCACCGCCGAAGCGTTCTCGCCCAACGCCGGCATGGCGGCCATCGACTCGGTGATCGACCGCCAGCTTCGCGCGCACCTGCCCAGCCCGCAGGGGATGGCCGCCGAGCAGTGGGTGCCGATCTTCCGGCAAGCCGTGGCCAACCGGCGGAGCGCGCTGATCGAGGCGGTCAACGACGCGGCGTACACGCTGGCATTCACCTGGCACCGCGAATTCGCCGATCGACTGGACACCGTTGTCACCCGGGCGGTCGCGGACTTCGGCCTTGCCTACGCGCGCGGCGTCGTGGAGATGCTGCGCCGCTACATCGGTGACGAACTCGCCGAGGGGATGGCCGACCTCGGCTTGATGGGACCGAAGGATGTCGCCGCGCTCCCCCCGGATATCGAGGCCACGCTGGTGGCGCTGCGCGGAGTGATGACCAACGCCGATCAGGTGCTCGACACCGCACTCGACGGGTTTCACGGCAACGTCCGGCGCGCCTTGTACGCGGCCGCTGCCGCGCGGATCGCCGATGTTCTACGGGTGGTCGGCGGGGAACTTCTCATGCCGCTGGGTGGCGCGCTCGGTGAGGCGCAGGTGATTCTGGAGAATGCCCGCACCGCGCCGCCATCGGATATCGGGCTGGCCCGACTCGCCACCGACCAGTACGTCGCGTGGCCGTCGGACGCCGACGAACTGGTGCCCGGCCGGTTCGCCGAGGCGAACAACGAGGTGCTGCTGATCAACTCGGTCGAGTTCAAGGCGCGGTACGAACTGGACCTGCCCAAGGCGGTGGCGAGCGGTCAGGCGACGCCACCGTTCTACGGCGCGGTCGCACGTAGTACCGCACAGGTGATCGCCGGACAGTGGCCCACCACCGGCGGGATCGTCGCGCCCGGTGGTCTGTTGGAGCGTACCGCCAACTGGGTGACCCGCGCTTTCGGTGTCGACCCGGAGAATGAAGCGTCACTGGTGCCGTCACTGGCCCGGTACGGCGTGCACACCCGGCCCGGTGAGTTGCTGGCGCGCGCGCGACTGTACGTCGGGCGCCCCGGTGAAGCCTTTCAGGAATTCTGCAAGGTGTCGCTGCGTGACTACATCCAGGGGGTCGGGGCCGCCGAATCCGAGTTGGCACACCGCCGCACTGACATGGTGACCAAGTTCCAGGCGGCGCTGGCGCTGGCCAGGCCGCTGGCAAGCGTGAACGACCAGTCGTTGCAGACCGTGCATCCCGGCCAACAGTTGGAGTACCGGTACAAGTTCTCCGACATCCCGTTCCAGGGGCAACCGGCGGCCGACGGCCTAGCCGACGTGCTGCGGTCGAATCCGCGGATCGACCAGGCGACTAGGGACAACTTCGCCCGGGCGCTCGGTGACGAAGACAGCGTGACCCGAATCGACATCTTCGGGTCGTATCCCAACTATTCACCGCTGGTGTTCGATTCGGTGCTCAAGCCGGCCGCGCAGCAGTGGTCGTCGACCGCCGGGCCGGGACGCGCCGCGTTCTGGCGACTGCGCCGCTCCCGGCCGCTGCCGGCGTCGCTTCCGCTCGCCGACGCCGAGCGTCGCACGATGACCGCGGGATGGTTCCTCGGCCAGTTGACCGGGCACGTCCAGATCCCGCCGACGCCGTACACCGATCCGGTGCGGATTTACGACGACGCCGACCAACAGTGGGTCGGGTTCCCGAACCCGTTACTCACCCCGCCGTCGCAGTTCGTCGCGACATACGACTGGTTGCCGGCGGTCCTGGAGTCGATCCTGCTGGCGATCGCGCAAAGCCACGAGCCGCCGGTGATGCGCCCGCTTCGGCCATACCGGCTGCTGCGCGAGATGTATGACGCCAACTCCCAGGATCCGGCGAGCGGCATCGTGCAACTGTCCGCGGCCGGCCGGGTCGCAGAGTTCCTCCGCGGTGGGCATCGACAACTGAAGTCGCGGATTCCGGAGGTTTCCGCAGCGCAAACCCCCCAGGAAAGGGCGGACGCGGCGGTCGAGTGGCTGACGACGGTGCGCGGCCTGGCCGCCGAGTACCTGCCTGCCGGCAGTCCGGGGGCTGCGGAGAGCGGCCGCTACACGACGATCACCAGTCGAGCGAAAGCCAGCAACACCCCGATCTTCCGGGACGTGGCGCCGGACGTCTTCTGGGCCACCGAATCGCTAATCCGGATCATCCGGGATGTCAACGCACAGATCGAAGCGGATCGCACTTCGCCGGCCGGCTCGGCATTCGGGTCACCGGAGACCGGCGACCCCGCCGACATCGCGATCCCGGAGGGCGGCACGTTTTGACCAGTGCGTCGCATCCGAATCCTCGTGCGCTGACCGTCATCCTGGCCACGCGCGGCGAGACCGATGAGATCTTGGCGCTGCTCGCCGACTACGCGGCGGTCGAGCTTGTCGGGCCGTTCCTGTGGGTGGACGCGGCCGATGTCCAACACACCGCGATCCCGGCGACCCTCGTCCAGGGCGGCCACTCCTCGACTGTCGTGCTACAGCAGATCCTCACCGGCCACCGGCACAGCCGGGTGCGCATCGCCGTCCTGATTCCTGCGGATGCCCCCGCCGAACATCGGGTCACCCGCGCCGACGAGCAGAAGTTGGAGCAGGTCGTCCGAGCCGGCGCGGTGTCGGCGTCGATCACGCTGCTGCGGCTGCTCTTCACCCGGGGATCGGCGGCCGACACCTACTACGACCCGGCCATGGTTCTGGAGGGCTGGCACAACCTGCTTGTGGCACCAGAGGATTCAGCCGGCCCCGGGCTGGGGGTCGCGGCACTGGAGCGGTTGGACGATCAACTCGACGTGGCGCGCTACGTGGCGCCGGTGGTCGCATCGGTTGCCGGACTGTGGAACGGTGTCGAGAAGACCGTCTTCGACGAGTTGGCGATCCTGCCGGGCCAGACGCTGCGCGCGGTGCGGGCGTTCTACCGCCAACTCGACGCGCTGGAGGTCGAAGACCAGCTTCGTCGCCAGCTGTTCGATTCCGGTGGCCGGCTTCCGCTGCCGCGCAGCACCCAGGCCTCGGTGCTGTACGTCCAGGACGTGCAGCCGGCGACGCGGTCGATGGCGCAGGCGCTGTGGACCAAACATCGGGATGTGCTGCGCGGGGGCAGGGTCGAGGTTGGTGGCGCTGAGGCGCAGGCGATCTCGGCCCGCGCCGCCGGCCGACTGTTCCTGTCCTTCCTCTGGGCCGCGCTGCGTAACGCACCGTCGGCGTGGCTCGCCGGCATGCTCAACTCGGTTTCCTCGGTGGTGGCGGCTACGGTGCAGCACACCGTGTTCGGCGGGTCCAACTCCGCCTATTCGGTGGTCGCCGGCGGTGACCCGTCGAAATGGCAGGAGATCGGGCGTGGCGCCGAAGAGATGGTGACGGCGCTCGGCGGTGGGGCGGAGCAGCGTCAGTTCGCACAACCGGACCTCACGGCGCTGTGGGTCGACTACGCAAACTTCGCGCTGACGCTCGCGGACGGCGGCCGGCGATCCGCCGGTCCCGAGCCGATCCGGGTAGGCAGCGCCGTCGGCGTCGTGTCCACCGGCGCCGACGTCGTGCCGGCGTCCGCGGACGCGTTCACCGGCATGCCCGCCTCCCTGGCCGCGGTGATCGGAATCCGGCAGGTTGCCGGCGGTGACGTGCTGGGCGCCGCCGACGCCAAGCACCGACTAGAACGCACATTCGGTGACCCCGCCGCCGGCGTCGAAGCGCGGCAGGCTTTCACCGCGCTCGGCCAGTGGGAGGCTGCGACCGCGCGGAGCTACGCGACCCAGACGAGCGCGATCCTGGTCGACTTCCTCGGTCGCGCGCGCATGGAGGTGGCAGGTCTGGTGGAGCGGATCAGGGAGCTTGCCGGCCGGTCCGGGGAGGACGGTGCCCTACGCCGTCGCCAGCAGGCGATTCTGACGATCATGCGGACGGCCGGTTGGACGGTGTTCGCCGTTCTGCTCGCCCTGCTCGGGGTCGCCGTCAAGCGGTGGGTCGGTTGGCGCTTCCCCTTGCAGGTCGGTGGCGTCCTGCTGGTCCTGTACTTCGTCGCGATGCTGATCATGTTCATTCTGATGCAACGCCACCTGTTCGCCGAGCTGAACCTACGTAAAACGCAGATGAGTGAGTTCGAGGCGCTGCAACTCAACCTGCGTTCGGCCGTACAGGACGTCAGTCGCCTGTCGGCGGCGTACGGCCAATTGATGGCGTGGAACCGGGTTCTCGGGGAGGTGCTGCGCGCACCGTTCGGCCCGGTCGCGCCCCTGCATCGGCCCCGCCCGCAGATCGTCGACGGGCTGCCGCGGTGCATGCGGATCGCCGTGGCCGCGCCGACGAGCGGCGGCGCGGACGAGACCGCCCGCGCCCTGCAACAGGAGCTCTACGCGGTGGGGTGGTTGACCGCGCCTTGGGAACGCATGCTCGAATCCGCCGGGGAGCGGCTGCCGGAGGACCCGGCCGGGCTGTTCCGCATGCCGGGCGTCGGCTCAGGCTCGCCGCTGGACCGCTGGTCGCACGCGGTGGAGTCGGGGAGGGTGACCTGCACCGGCGCGAGCGCGCTGTGGCGTCAGGTCCAGGAGATGTTCGACCGGCCGGACAGCCCGATCGGCCGGAGACTCATCGGCACCATCGTCCTGTCGGCGACCGGACAACGGGTTTCGCCCGCCGAGTTCAACGAGGGTCTCCTGCCCCACCGGGCCGCCGCGGCCCCGTTCGACGCATCGCTGTTCACCACCACCGCCGCGACGGCCGGGCGTGCGGCGGTCGCCATCCACGACGACGCGGTCGACCGCCACGGCTTGGGGTATCGGGCCGTGGTGGTGGAGGTCGGCGACGGGCTGCCGATCTACGATTTCGCGATGTTCGCCCCGCGAACGGGTTCGGTGGACGTGGAAGCTGATCTGCGCGACCACCCGACGATGGCCATTGGCGAGACGCCACCTGGATCCGGGTCGATGGTGTTCTGATGACGGACCCGGGATCGATCGACGAAGACCCGCGTCTGGCCGCGCTCCTGGACTGGCGCGCGGGGCTGGTCAGGTCCGGTCTGGTGTCGGCAGGTTCGTTCAAAGAAGCGCATATCCGGCTGGTGTTGCGCTCCGGGCGCACCGACGTCGAGCGGATACGCGCGATGCTCCCAGGGCCGGTGGCCGAGCACGCGGAAGAACTGGCCCGGCTGCTGCAGGAGACGACCAGTCCGGCCGTCGCCACCCTGCCGGGTCGCGGCGGCCGGCATGGCAAGCCGGACCTCGCCGACGACGCGCAGATTCTTGCGACACCCGACCAGCGTTCGGCCCCGCGGTCGGGTTTTGCGCCATACGAGGTCACCGGTAGCGAGCATCGACCGGAGCCGATCTCGTTACGCCGGGCGGATGACGGCACAGCTGGCCTGGAGGTGTCCTGGCCCGCGTACACCGCCACCGGCGAGCCAGCTGA
>NZ_JBYCLB010000444.1:0-3189 GCF_057473705.1 Mycobacterium sp. TH-M15
CAACATGCTCAGGGCCAAGTAGCGCCCGGAGTCCCGGTCCGCCCATGCCGAAGGTCAGCGAGGGCCACCTGGCGGCGCGGCGCCGCCAGATCCTCGACGGCGCCCGCCGCTGCTTCGCCACGCACGGCTACGAGCAGGCCACCGTGCGCCGGTTGGAACGCGAGATCGGCCTGTCCCGCGGGGCGATCTTCCACCACTTCCGGGACAAGGACACGCTCTTCTTCGCGCTGGCCCGCGAGGACGCCGAACAGATGGCGCAGCTGGCCGCCCGGGAGGGCATGATCGGGGTGATGCGGGCCCTGCTGGCCGCCCCGGAGCGGTACGACTGGCTGGCCACCCGGCTGGAGATCGCCCGCAAGTTGCGCCACGACATCGAGTTTCGCCGCGGCTGGACCGAGCCGTCCGGCGAGCTGGCGGCCGCGGCGACCGAGCGGCTGCAACGCCAGAAGCGGGCCGGCCGGTTGCGCGACGACGTCCCCGCCGACGTGCTGCACTGCTACCTGGATCTGGTGCTCGACGGGCTGGTGGCCCGGCTGGCCTCCGGCGAAGACCCGCAGCGGCTGGCCGCGGTGCTGGATCTGGTGGAGGAATCGGTGCGCCAGCGTTAGTGGCACCGCGACGCGCTGGCCGCACGGTGGAGCCGCCAACCGCCACTCAGGCCAGCTCGATCAGGTCCCGGTAGTCGGTCGACCAGAAATCCTCGGTGCCGTCCGGCAGCAGCAGCACCCGCTGCGGGTCGAGCGCCTGGGCCGCGCCCTGGTCGTGGGTGACCAGAACCACCGCGCCGGTGTAGCTGCGCAGCGCGTCGAGCACCTGCTCCCGGGAGGCCGGATCCAGGTTGTTGGTCGGCTCGTCGAGCAGCAGCACATTGGCGGCCGAGGCCACCAGGCCGGCCAGCGCCAGCCGGGTCTTCTCCCCACCGGAGAGGGTGCCGGCCGGCTGATCCAGCTGGGCACCGGTGAACATGAACGCCCCCAGCAGCCCGCGCAGGTCCTGCTCGCCGGTGTCCGGGGCGGCGTGGATCGTGTTCTGCCACACCGTCGCCGCGTCGTCGAGGGTGTCGTGTTCCTGGGCGAAGTAGCCGACCTTGCAGCCGTGGCCGGGCTCGATCGCCCCGGCGTCCGGGGCCTCCACCCCGGCCAGGATGCGCAGCAGTGTCGTCTTGCCGGCCCCGTTCAGCCCCAGCACCACCACCCGCGAGCCGCGGTCGACAGCCAAATCCAGGCCGGTAAACACCTCCAGCGAGCCGTAGGTCTTGGTCAGCCCGGTCGCCGTCAGCGGGGTGCGCCCGCAGGCCGCCGGGGTGGGGAACTTGATCCGAGCCACCTTGTCGGCCACCCGTTCCTCATCCAGAGCGGCCATCATCCGGTCGGCCCGGCGCAGCATGTTCTGCGCGGCAACGGCTTTGGTGGCTTTCGCACCGAGTTTGGCGGCCTGGCTGCGCAGCGCGGAGGCTTTGCGTTCGGCGTTGGCGCGCTCCCGGCGGCGGCGCTGCTCGTCGGTGGCACGAGCGTCCAGGTAACGCTGCCAACCCATGTTGTAGACGTCGGCCTCACCACGCACCGCGTCCAGGAACCACACCCGGTTCACCACGTCGGCCAGCAGCTCGACGTTGTGGCTGATCAGCACCAGCCCGCCGGTGTGGCCTTTGAGGAAGTCGCGCAGCCAACCGATCGAGTCGGCGTCCAGGTGGTTGGTCGGCTCGTCGAGCAGCAGCGTGGTGCCCGACCCGGAACCCCCGCCGGCGCCGTCGGATTCGGCGGCCGCGAACAGGATGCGGGCCAGCTCCACCCGGCGGCGTTGCCCACCGGAGAGGGTCCGCAGCCGCTGAGCGAGCACCCGCTCCGGCAGGCCCAGGCTGGTGCAGATTCTGCTGGCCTCGCTCTCCGCCGCGTAACCGCCGAGCGCGGCGAACCGCTCCTCCAGCTCGCCGTAGCGCCGGATCGCCCGGTCCCGCGCGGCGTCGTCGGCCACCTCGGCCATCAACGTCTGCTGCTTCTCCAGCTCGGCCAGCAGCGTGTCCAGCCCGCGGGCCGAGAGCACCCGGTCGCGGGCCAGCACATCCAGGTCGCCCTCCTTGGGGTCCTGCGGCAGATAACCGACCTCACCGGTGCGGGCGATCCGCCCGGCATACGGCTCCCCCTCACCAGCCAGGATGCGCAGCGTGGTGGTCTTGCCGGCGCCGTTGCGGCCGACCAGGCCGATCCGGTCGCCGGGCTGGATCCGCAGTGCCGAACCGGTGGCGTCCAGCAGGGTGCGCGCCCCGGCGCGGACCTCCAGGTCCGTTGCGGTGATCACGGGCGGGTACTCCTGAGCAGGTCGCTGGTCACTTGTCGTCGGTGAAGACCGGCGGGCGCTTCTCCGCGCGTGCCGCCACGGCTTCTTCGAAGTTGCCGGTGAGCAGCCGCACGTAGAGCTGTCCGAGCCCCTCGGCCTGCATGTGCGCCTCCAGACTACCGGCGTCCAGCCCGCTCCAGAGCGTCCGCTTGGTCAGCTCGACCCCGGGGCGGGAGAAGGCGGCGATCCGCTCGGCCAGGTCGTAGCAGGCCGGCAGCAGCTCGGCGGGCTCGACCACCCGGGAGACCAGGCCGATCCGTTCGGCCTCCGCGGCGTCGACGTCGCGGCCGGTGAGCATGATCTCGAACGCCCGGGACGCGCCGATCGCCCGCGGCAGCAGGTAGCTCAGCCCCAGCTCGCTGGCGGTGAGCCCGTTGTTGATGCCGGCCGCTCGGAAGTAGGCCCGCGAGGCGGCCAGCCGGATGTCGGCGGCCAGCGCCAGGCAGAGCCCACCGCCGATCGCGGCGCCGTTCACCGCGGCGATCACCGGCTGGTGCATCCCGCGCAGGGTGCGGATCACGTCGTCGAGCAGCTCCATCGACCGCAGCCCGTAGCTCGGCCGGGTCAGCCCGTCGACGTGCGGCACCGGCCCGGCCGACTTGTGGTCGGCGCCGGACGAGAAGCCGGTGCCCGCGCCGGTGAGCACCACCGCGCGCACCGAGTTGTCGTGGCTGACCGCGTGCAACGCCTCTTTGAGCGGCACCATGACGTCGAACGCCATCGAGTTCATCCGCTCGGGGCGGTTGAGGGTGACCAACGCGACCTTCGGTCGCGGCTGGTCGATCAGGACGAAGTCGGTTCCGGTCACGGTGTGCAGGCTATCGCCCGCACCGGCTCAGAGTTGCTCGGGTT
>NZ_JBYCLB010000445.1:0-11538 GCF_057473705.1 Mycobacterium sp. TH-M15
GAAACCCCGTTTCATCGAGGACGGCTCGAAGATCCACCGGAATAAACACCATCTCGAGGCTGTCGGCAAGGGTGATCCGCAGGTTTACCGGGGTGAAGCCGATCCACCGCAATTCAAAGTCGGTGACGTCGTCGAGGTGCGTGACTGGCAGGCCCTCTTCTACACTCGCACGCAGGAGTATGTGCGCGGTGCCCATGGCGTGATCGCCAGCGTCGCCTACGAGTCGCCGGCGGCGGAAGACGAAGCGTTCGATTACGAAGCCGTCGGAGAGCCGAAGCCCGAGTGGTTCTACATCGTCCGATTCCGCATGAAGGAACTGTGGCCAAATTACACCGGGCCGGATTCCGACTCGCTGCAGACCGAATTGCCGGAACGCTGGCTGATATCCATCAAAGACATCGACGCGGAGTCTCCGGGAGAGAAATAAATGAAAGGTCCGTCGGAAGAAAGCGAGGTCTGCGGTACCAACATCCACGAACACCGACCGCACGCCCCGATGGTGGACGAGGTGTCAGACTTCGAGGCGCTGGAAGTCGCCGTCCGGGAGCTTTGCCTGGAGAAAGGGATCTTCACCGCCGAAGACTTCCGAGTGTTCGCGGAGTTCGCGGAGCGGGTCGGTCCGACACCGGCGTCGCACTTGGTCGCCAAGTGCTGGCTCGACGGCGACTTCGAACGATCTGCCCTGGAAAATCCGATAGACGCGTGCAAGACAGTCGGTGTGGACTGGTTGCAGCCCACCGGGTTCGGCACGCCGAGCGATTTCACGGCATTGCATATTCTAAAAGACACCCCGAAGTTGCATCATGTGATCGTCTGCACGCTGTGCTCGTGCTATCCACGCCCACTTCTCGGCAACTCGCCGGAGTGGTACCGAACACCGAGCTATCGACGGCGACTCGTCCGGTATCCACGGGATGTACTGGCCGAATTCGGCACCTATCTCGGAGCGGACGTGGAGATCCGTATCGAGGACTCCAATCAGAAGCATCGCTTCATGGTGCTACCGGTGCGACCGGGAGAGACCGAGGGCTGGAACGAAGACCAGCTCGCCGAAATCGTCACCCGGGACTGCATGATCGGGGTCGCCCTGCCGAAGCCCGGTGTGACCGCCAATGTCACTGCCGAGCGCGTTCGCAAAGCCCGCAGAGGTGCGCACCATGATTGATTCCGAGGCAGACCAAGGCAACCCGAGCCTGCGGCAACATCGCGTCGGATACTTGGAAGAACTCGCAACCCATGCCGCGCAGACATGGCGTGCACTTGCAGAGAAATACGGAGCAGATCAGGACCTGCCGCCCTGGAAGACCAACCTCGACGGCCTCTGCGATGCACTCGACGACGCCGCGTGCACCCACCCGAAGTCCGGGGTCCCCACATTCGTGGAACGGCGTGGTGAAGAAGATGTTCTCGTCCAGGAACGTTATGCACACCTGCCGTATCCCGAAAATCAGCTGGTAGCGCTCGCGCACAGCCTGATCGCGCGGGACATAATCGACGAAGAAGAGCTCCAAAAACGGTCGCAGGAAATCAAGCAGAGAAACGCAGCCCACGACGGGTGATGCGCCGGTGAGTCGGCTGCCGGGCGTGTGAACACCGTCCGGTGACATGCGCGGCCGGCTGGCCACGGCACCGCCCCGTGCACTCCATCGTCGGCCGGCGGTTTTCACACCGATACCGGCGCGGTACAGTGGTCGGCATGCAGCGCGTGCTCCTGCTCGGACGCCGCGGCGGGGTCTGATCCAGACCGGCTTCCCGTCGCGGCTGTTCGCGACGCGCCGGTCTGAGGTCCATCTGAAAGCCCGGAGCAGCCATCGTGAGTAACCCGTCCCAGCCGGACGCCTACCGGCAAGGCCACACCATCACCAAACCCGCCGGCCCGCCCACCGCGGGCCAGCCCGCGTGGAACCCGCAACGCGGCTCGTCGATGGCGGTCGGCCGGTACCGCCCGTTCGCCGACGAGGTACCGGGCGGCAGCCCGGCGTTGGGCACAGCGGCGGCTCCGTTCGACCGCCGCTGGCCGGACCGGGTGATCGACCACGCCCCGCTGTGGTGCGCGGTCGACCTGCGCGACGGCAACCAGGCACTGATCGACCCGATGAGCCCGGCCCGCAAACGGCGGATGTTTGACCTGCTGGTGACGATGGGCTTCAAGGAGATCGAGGTCGGCTTCCCGTCGGCCAGCCAGACCGACTACGACTTCGTCCGCCACATCGTCGAGACCGGTGCCATCCCCGCCGACGTCACCATCCAGGTGCTCACCCAGTGCCGGGACGAGCTGATCGAGCGCACCTTCGAGGCCTGCGCGGGTGCGCCGAACGTGATCGTGCACTTCTACAACTCGACGTCGACGCTGCAGCGCCGGGTGGTGTTTCGGGCCGACCGCGACGAGGTACAGGCCATCGCCGTGGCCGGCGCCCGGAAATGCCTGGCCGAGGCCGCCAAACACCCCGGCACCGCGTGGCGGTTCCAGTACTCCCCGGAGTCCTACACCGGCACCGAGCTGGAGTACGCCAAGCGGGTCTGCGACGCGGTGGCCGACGTCATCGGCCCCACCCCGGAGAACCCGATCATCATCAACCTGCCGGCCACCGTGGAGATGACCACCCCGAACGTCTACGCCGACTCGATCGAGTGGATGAGCCGCAACTTGAATCGGCGAGAGTCCGTCGTCCTCTCCCTACATCCGCACAACGATCGCGGCACCGCGGTGGCCGCCGCCGAGCTGGGTTTCCAGGCCGGCGCCGACCGGATCGAGGGCTGTCTGTTCGGCAACGGCGAGCGCACCGGCAACGTCTGCCTGGTGACGCTGGGGCTGAACCTGTTCTCCCGCGGGGTGGACCCGCAGATCGACTTCTCCGACATCGACGAGGTGCGCCGCACCGTCGAGTACTGCAACCAGTTGCCGGTGCACGAGCGGCACCCCTACGGCGGCGACCTGGTCTACACCGCATTCTCCGGCAGCCACCAGGACGCCATCAACAAGGGCCTGGACCAGATGAAGGTGGACGCCGACGCCGCCGGCTCCGCCGTCGACGACATGTTGTGGCAGGTGCCGTACCTGCCGATCGACCCACGCGACGTGGGCCGCACCTACGAGGCGGTGATCCGGGTCAACTCGCAGTCCGGCAAGGGCGGGGTCACCTACGTGATGAAGGCCGACCACGGCCTGGCGCTGCCACGCCGGCTGCAGATCGAGTTCTCCAAAGTGGTGCAGAAGATCGCAGAGGGCCCGGTGGGCGAAGGCGGCGGAGGACGTGAGGTCACCCCGAAGGAGATGTGGGACGCCTTCGCCGAGGAGTACCTGACCCCGGTGCGGCCACTGGAGCGGATACGCCAGCGGGTGATCGCCGCCGAGACCGACGGCGGCACCGACCGGATCGAGGCGGTGGTCAAGCTCGACGGGGTCGAGCAGACCATCACCGGTGCCGGCAACGGCCCACTGGCCGCCTTCGTCGACGCGCTGGGCACCATCGGCATCCAGGTACACGTGCTGGACTACTCCGAGCACGCGATGAGCGTCGGCGAGGAAGCCCAGGCGGCGGCCTATGTGGAGGCCCACATCGGCGCAGACACCATCTGGGGGGTCGGCATCGCCTCGTCGATCACCACCGCGTCGCTGCGGGCGGTGGTCTCCGCAGTGAACCGGGCGGCGCAGCTGAGCTAACGCGGCGTCAGCCGTCCGGGTGGGCGACCAGCCGGTCGGGGCAGTAGGACTGCACCGCGATCCCGATGAACTGAGCCGCGTGCTCCTCGGTCAGGCCCGGGTTGCTCTGCCGCAGCGCGGTCAGGATCGCCGGCGGCGCCGACCCGTCGCCGATCAACGTGCAGACCACCTTGGCCGCGCGAACCACCTCGTCGGGGTGCTCGTAGGTGATTCCCGCCGCCTGCAGCGTGGCGAACAGGGCCGCCGCATCCCCGTCGCCCGGATCGGCCTGCGCCGGGGCGGCGGGGCCGCGGCTGAGCACCCAGCCGACGGCGAGAGCGGCCACGGCGAGCAGCGACAACCGGCGTCTCACCCGTCGCCGATCTCCGCGCATGGCTCCCTTCCCGGTCGCTCCCGGATCGCAGAGCGCCAAGCTTAACGCCGTTTCCGGCGCCGCGCAGCGTTCAGAACAGCGAGATCTGCTCACCGCCTCGGCCGATGTCAGCGAACTCCTCGATACCGGCACCGCCGACCACGGCGCCGACGTCATCGAGGAACTGCGCGTCCGAGACCGTCGGCACGCCGAGCTCCCGGGCCAGGTAGCCCTTGCCCTGTCTGGGCTGCGGCTCGTTACAGATGACCAGCGAGGTGTCCGGGTCGACGACGTCGCTGTAGGCCAGCCCGGCGTGCAGGATGCGCTCGACGAGCTCCTCGTGGGTGCGGGTGCACTCCGCGGAGAGCGCCACCCGCATGCCCTGCACCAGCGGCCGCCCCCGCACATACCGGCCCGGGTTCAGGTATCGGCACGGAATCCGCGACGCCAGCGCCTTCAGCGGACGCAGTTCCTGGTGGGTGACCCGCCCGTTGGGCCAGTAGCGCCGCCCGACCGGCCGCACCGGCAGCCAGACGCCCCGCTCGCCGGCCCGCTGCAGTGTCGGTGCCAGCACCTCGGCCAGCACCCGGGTGTCGTCGAGCGCATCATGCGGCCGGCGCTGCCTCACCCCCCAGTACGCGGCGAGCGTCTCCAGCCGCAGGTTGTCCAGGCCGAGGTCCAGCCGACGCGCCAGCTCGACCGTGCACATCACACGGTCGATGGGCAGTTCGGCCTCGGCGACCTCGGCCTCGGCGACCAGGAACGAGTAGTCGAAAGCGACGTTGTGGGCGACCAGCGTCCGCCCGTGCAGCACGGCGCTCAGCTCGTCGACGATGTCGCGGAACTGCGGCTGGCCCTCGAGCATCGCCGCGGTCAACCCGTGCACGTGCGTGGGGCCCGGGTCGATGCCGGGGTTGACCAGGCTGGCGAATGATCGCTCCACCCGGCCGTGCGGATCCAGGGCCAGCGCGGCGACGCTGAGCACGCGGGCGCGGCCGGGCCGGAAACCGGAGGTTTCCACGTCGACCACAACCCAGCCCTCACCGGGTTCCCCCGCCGGGCGGCCCCAGATGGCGCTCATAGAACGAGGATGGCACGCGGGCGCCACCAAGGCCGGTCGGTGAACCACCGTGTCGTCAACTTAACCCGTTGCGGCGACCCGTCCCCCGCCAGCGGGAGGCGCCCCAGCGCCCGGCCGAACGCCAAGCTGGCGATCACCCTTAAACTGCGCGGGTGATCACCGCCCGTGGACGCCTCGCCCTGGCCGCCGGTGCGGGCGCCCGGTGGGCGTCGCGGGCCACCGGCCGCGGGGCCGGAGCGATGATCGGCGGCCTGGTCGCGATGACCTTGGACCACTCGATCCTGCGGCAGCTCGGTGTCGGCCGGCGGGCCGTCGTCGTCACCGGGACCAACGGCAAGTCGACGACCACCCGGATGACCGCGGCCGCGTTACGTGCGCTCGGCTCGGTGGCGACCAACGGCGAAGGCGCCAACATGGACGCCGGCCTGGTCGCCGCGCTGGCCGCCGACCGCCGGGCCGGCCTGGCGGCGCTGGAGGTCGACGAGATGCACGTGCCGCACGTGCTGGACGCGCTGGACGACAGCCAGCGTCGGGTGCTGGTGCTGCTCAACCTCTCCCGTGACCAGCTGGACCGGGTCGGTGAGATCAACGCGGTCGAGCGGGCGCTGCGGGAAGGCCTGGCCCGGCATCCGCGCACGGTGGTGGTCGCCAACTGCGACGACGTGCTGATGACGTCGGCGGCCTACGACTGCGCCGAGGTGGTGTGGGTGGCCGCCGGCGGTAGCTGGGCCGGCGACTCGGTCAGCTGCCCGCGCAGCGGCGAGGTGATCGTCCGCGACGGCGCGCACTGGCGCTCCACCGGCACCGACTTCGAACGACCCGACCCGCACTGGTGGTTCGACAACGAGGCGCTGTACGGGCCCGGCGGGCGGACGCTGCCGATGCGGCTGGCGCTGCCCGGCGCGGTGAACCGGGGCAACGCCGCCCAGGCGGTGGCCGCGGCGGTGGCGCTCGGTGTCGACCCCGCCGCCGCGGTGGCCGCGGTCTGCACCGTCGACGAGGTGGCTGGCCGGTATCGCACCGTGCAGGTCGGCCCGCACTCGGTGCGGATGCTGCTGGCCAAGAACCCGGCCGGCTGGCAGGAGGCGCTGTCGATGGTCGACCGGCACGCCGGCGGGGTGGTGATCGCGGTCAACGGGCAGGTGCCCGACGGCGAGGACCTGTCCTGGCTGTGGGACGTGCGCTTCGAGCACTTCGGCGACACCGCGGTGGTGGCCGCCGGCGAGCGCGGCACCGACCTGGCGGTGCGACTGGGCTACGCCGGCGTACAGCACACCCTGGTGCACGACACGGTCTCGGCGATCGCGTCCTGCCCACCCGGCCGCGTCGAGGTGGTCGCCAACTACACCGCGTTTCTGCAGCTGCAGCGGAGGGTGGAACGTGGCTGACGCTCGTTCCGATTCGACGGTGCGGATCGGGCTGGTGCTGCCCGACGTGATGGGCACCTACGGCGACGGCGGTAACGCCGTGGTGCTGCGGCAACGGCTACAACTACGCGGATTCTCCGCCGAGATCGTCGAGATCACCCTGGCCGACCCGGTACCGGAGTCGCTGGATCTGTATACCCTCGGCGGCGCCGAGGACTACGCCCAGCGGCTGGCCACCCGGCACCTGATCACCCACCCGGGCCTGCAGCGGGCGGCGGTGCGCGGCGCCCCGGTGCTGGCTATCTGCGCCGCCATCCAGGTGCTCGGCGCCTGGTACGAGACCGCCGCCGGTGAGCGGGTGGAGGGGGTGGGTCTGCTGGACGCGACCACCTCGCCGCAGCAGGTGCGCAGCATCGGCGAGGTGGTTGCCCAACCGCGCCCGGCCGGGCTGACCGCGCCGCTGACCGGGTTCGAGAACCACCGTGGCGGCACGGTGCTGGGGCCGGCGGCGGCGCCGTTGGGCACGATCGTCAAAGGCGACGGCAACCGGGTCGGCGACGGGGTCGACGGGGCGGTGCAGGGCAGCGTGGTCGCCACCTACCTGCACGGGCCGTGTCTGGCCCGCAACCCTGAGCTGGCCGACTCGTTGCTGTCGCAGGTGGTCGGCGAGTTGGCGCCGCTGGAGCTGCCCGAGGTGGAGCGGCTGCGCCGAGAGCGACTGGCCGCGCCCCGGCGGGTGTGAGGTGGGCACCTACTTGTCGGCCAGGTGGTCGACGAGCGACCCGCGTTCGCCGAAGAGCCGCGGCGTCCACTCGTCCAGCAGCGCGGTGTTGTCGTTGTCGTCGGGGTGGAACCCGACGCGCGTGTAGGCGCGCAGCCGGCGGATCACCGCCCGGGTGAGAAACGGTGAGTGGCGCAGTGCGGCAATGCTCTTGACCAATCGTATCGGATGGTAAGCGGCCCGGTCGGCAAGCATCGACAACGTGGTGTGCCACGCCAACACTCCGATGAACATGACGCTGGTCACCCACATCGCGATGATCCGCGTCCGCTCGCTGCCACCGACGGCGCGGTAGACGTCGAACGCCACCGCCTTGTGTTCGGACTCCTCCAGCGCGTGCCACAACAGCACCGATCTGACCTCGTTCTCGCCCAGCAGCTCCCGAGCGCGCGGGTCGCTGAGCAGTGTCTCGGCGAGCGTGGCGGTGTAGTGCTCCAATGCGGCGGTCACCGCCAGTCGGTAGCGCGGGCTGCGCCACCGCTCCAGCCGGGCCAGCCCGTTCTTCGTACGCCGGTCTATCCGGTGGGTGGGATAGCCCATCAGCTGCAACCGGTCGTTGAGTTCGCGGTGCTGACGGCCGTGGGTGACCTCCTGGCCGGTGAAGCCGGCGACGGCCTTCGTCAACCGCGGATCGGTGATCCGGTCGGCGTAATGGTGCACGGACCGGACGAAGAAGTCCTCGCCCGGGGGAAAGAACCCCGACAGCACCGATACGACGTGACTCATCACCAGGTCGCCCTGCACGTAGTGACGCTCCAGCGGCGTGACGTCGTAGCGGAAGTGGATTCTTCGCACCGTGATCGGCCGCACCGGGTGCGGGGGACCGGACGTGGGCTCAACCGACGACACGGCTATCACGGTACCCGCGGTACTGGATACCTGCCAGGCGCCGCTTACGCCATCGCGCGACGGCCGGTGAACGCCCGGCCCAGCGTCAGCTCGTCGGCGAACTCCAGGTCGCCGCCCATCGGCAGCCCGGAGGCCAGCCGGGTCACCGTCAGACCCGGGATGTCGCGCAGCATCCGCACCAGGTAGGTGGCGGTGGCCTCGCCCTCGGTGTTCGGGTCGGTGGCGACGATCACCTCGGTGACGTCGACCCCGTCGACCCGCTCCCCGACCCGGTTGAGCAGCTCCCGGATCCGCAGCTGTTCGGGCCCGATCCCGGACAGCGGGTCCAGCGCCCCGCCCAACACGTGGTAGCGGCCACGGAATTCCCGGGTGCGCTCCATCGCCTGCACGTCTTTGGGCTCCTCGACGACGCAGATCTGGGAGAGGTCGCGGCGCGGGTCCGCGCAGATCCGGCAGCGTTCGGCGTCGGCGACGGTGCCGCACACCGTGCAGAACTGCACACCGTCACGAACCTTGGTCAGCGCCGCGGTGAGCCGGTCGATCTCGGCCGGCTCGACGGAGAGCAGGTGAAACGCGATGCGCTGGGCACTCTTGGGGCCGATACCCGGCAGCTTGCCGAGCTCGTCGATCAGATCCTGAACCGGCCCCTCGAACACGTTCGGCGGTCTCTACTGTCCCGGCGCGGCACCCGGCGTGCCAGCTATGCCGGGTGCATTGCCGAAACCGCCGGCCAACGGGGAGAGCCGCTGCTGGGCCAGCGTGGTGGCCTGCTTGGCCGCGTCCGCGAGCGCGCCGACGATCAGGTCCTGCAACGTCTCCACGTCGGCCGGGTCGACGACCTTGGGATCGATGGTCACGGCGACCACCTGGCCACTGCCCTTGGCGGTCACCCTGACCAGGCCACCACCGGCCTGCCCGTGCACCTCGGTGTTGATCAACTCCTGCTGCGCCTTCAGCAGCTGCTCCTGCATCTGCTGTGCCTGCGCGAGCAGCGCAGACATGTCGGGCTGGCCTCCGGGTTGCATGACGATCCTCTCGGCTTGTGTCTCGACCTGGTTGCGGCTCGGTCTCGGCTGTGGATAAGACGCGATTCGAGAAACCAAGCCTAGTCGCCGCGGAGTTACCGTGACGCCGTGCAGCTACCAGTCCTCCCGCGTGTCGGGATCGCAGTCATCACCGGAATGCTCGTCGCCACCTCGGTATTGACCGGCCCGCCGTCGGGCGCCACGCCGGGCAACATCGCCGGCAAGATCGTGTTCCTCGACCCCGGCCACAACGGGGCGAACGACGCCTCGATCGGCCGGCAGGTGCCCAACGGCCGGGGCGGCACCAAGGATTGCCAGGCCAGTGGCACCGCCAGCCCCAGCGGCTTCCCCGAGCACACCTTCACCTGGGACACCACCTTGCTGATCCGTCAGGCGCTCAGCCGGCTGGGCGTGCGCACCGCGATGTCCCGCGGCAACGACAACGCGCTCGGCGCGTGCATCGACGAGCGTGCGGCGACCGCCAACTCGCTGCACCCCAATGCGATCGTCTCCATCCACGCTGACGGCGGTCCGGTCACCGGGCGCGGATTCCACGTGAACTACTCGGCGCCGCCGCTCAACGCGGTGCAGGCCGGCCCGTCGGTGCAGCTCGCCCAGATCATGCGCGATCAGCTGGCCGCGGCCGGCATCCCACCGGCCAACTACATCGGCAACAACGGGCTCTACGGCCGCTCCGATCTGGCCGGGCTGAACCTGGCGCAGTACCCGGCGGTGCTGGTGGAGCTCGGCAACATGAAGAACCCGGCCGACGACGCGCTGATGGAGTCGCCCGCGGGGCGGCAGAAATACGCCGACGCGGTGGTGCGGGGCATCGCGGCGTTCCTGGGGACCCAGACCCAGGCCAGCTGACGATCTTCGCTGCACGCGCCCGGATCCGCGACTAGCGTGTCAGTGTGTCTGTTCGGCCGGAGCACGCGCCGTCGACCTACGCGGCGGGGGTGCGACGGCTGCTGGACAGCTACCGGTCGATCCCGGCGACGGAGTCGGTAAGGCTGGCCAAGCCGACGTCGAACCTGTTCCGGGCCCGGACCAGGCGCGCCGCCCCCGGCCTGGACACCGCGAAACTGACCAACGTCATCGCGATCGACCCGGCCGGCCGCACCGCCGACGTGGCGGGGATGTGCACCTATGCGGACCTGGTGGCGACCACCCTGCCCTACGGCTTGTCACCGCTGGTGGTTCCGCAGCTGAAGACGATCACGCTGGGTGGAGCGGTCGCCGGCCTGGGGATCGAATCGGCGTCGTTCCGCAACGGCCTTCCGCACGAGTCGGTGCTGGAAATGGACATCCTCACCGGTGCCGGCGAGGTGGTCACGGCGTCACCGAGCCGCAACGCCGACCTGTTTCGAGCATTTCCGAACTCGTACGGGACACTTGGTTATTCGACTCGGCTGCGGATCGAGTTGGAGCCGGTGAAGCCGTTCGTCGCGCTACGCCACATCCGATTTCATTCACTTGCCGAACTGGTCGACACGATGGGCCAGATCGTCGATACCGGCACATTCGACGGCACCCGGGTGGACTATCTCGACGGGGTGGTATTCCGTCTGGATGAGGGCTACCTGTGTCTCGGCACCCAAACCGGCGCACCCGGTCCGGTCAGCGACTACACCGGACGGCGCATCTACTACCGGTCGATCCAACACCCCGACGGTGTCGCCGATGACCGGCTGACCATCCACGATTACTTCTGGCGCTGGGACACCGACTGGTTCTGGTGCTCGCGGGCGTTCGGTGCACAGCACCGGGTGCTGCGCCGGCTCTGGCCGCGGCGCTATCGGCGCAGCAGCTTCTACTGGAAACTGATCGGTTACGACCACCGGTTCGGAATCTCCGACCGGATCGAGAAGAGGCACGGGCGGCCGCCACGCGAGCGGGTGGTGCAGGACGTCGAAGTTCCGATCGAGCGCTGTGGCCAATTCCTGCACTGGTTCTTCGACACCGTGCCGATCGAGCCGGTCTGGCTCTGTCCGCTGCGACTACGCGACCGAGCGACCGGGTGGCCGCTGTACCCGATCAGGCCCGACCGCAGCTACGTCAACATCGGGTTCTGGTCGTCGGTTCCGGCCGGCCCGACGGACGGGGTGACGAATCGGCTGATCGAAACGAAAGTCGGCGAGCTGGAGGGGCACAAGTCGCTCTACTCCGACTCCTACTACGCGCCTCAGGAATTCGACGATCTGTATGGCGGGGAGGCATACAAGGCCGTGAAGAAGAGCTACGACCCTGACTCGCGTCTGCTGGACCTGTACGCGAAGGCGGTGCAGCGGCGATGACCATCTACCGAGACGGTGCGCACACCGCCGCCGGCAAGCTGAGCCTGGCGCAGGTCGTCGAGACGCTGGCCGCAACCGACGGCCTGCCACTGAAGTTCACCGCCTACGACGGCAGCACCGCC
>NZ_JBYCLB010000446.1:0-2799 GCF_057473705.1 Mycobacterium sp. TH-M15
GAAACTCAAGGCGGCCGGGTTCACCAAGTTCAAGCAGGCCAGCGCACCGTCCACACCGGAGCAGAAGGACAAGGTGCTCTCCACCAATCCGCCCGCCGACCAGACCTCGGCGATCACCAACGAGATCGTCATCGTGGTCGGCTCCGGGCCCGAGGCCAAGGCCGTGCCCGACGTCTCCGGCCAGAGCGTCGAGCTGGCGCGGAAGAACCTGACCGTCTACGGTTTCACCAAGTTCACCGAGTCGTCGGTGGACAGCCCCCGACCCGCCGGCGAGGTGGTGAGCACCCACCCGGGTGCCGGCGAGACTGCGCCGGTCGACTCGGTGATCGAGCTCCGGGTGTCGCGGGGCAACCAGTTCGTCATGCCGGATCTGACCGGGATGTTCTGGACCGACGCCGAGCCGCAGCTGCGTTCGTTGGGCTGGACCGGGACACTGGTCAAGGGCTCCGACGTCGACGCCGGCGGCAGCGGCCACAACCGGGTGCTCTTCCAGAGTCCGGCGCCCGGTCAGGGCGTCAACACCGACGGCAGCATCACGCTGAGGTTCGGCCAGTAGCCGGCGGCGGGACAGCGTCCGCCCGAGCGGCGTGCACCGTCTCGGCCACCTCGTCGTCCAGCCGGCGCACCAGCGTCTCGTCACAGGCCCGGCCGCAGTAGGACAGCCAGTTGGCCAGCATCCGGTGTCCCCCTTCGGTGAGGATCGACTCCGGGTGGAACTGCACCCCGTGGATCGGCAGTTCGGTGTGCTCGACGCCCATGATCACCCCGCCGCGGGTGCGCGCCGTCACCGCGAGGCCGGCCGGCAGCGTCTCCGGCAGAATCGTCAGCGAGTGATACCGGGTCGCGGTGAACGGGTCCGGCAGACCCCGCAGCACGCCGGTGTCGCGGTGGAAGACGGTGCTGGTCTTGCCGTGCAGCAGCTCCGGGGCGCGGCCCACGGTGGCGCCGAACGCAACGCCGATCGCCTGGTGGCCCAGACACACCCCCAGCAGCGGGGTGCGGGTGGTCGCGCAGGCGTGCACCAGGCTCACCGACGCGCCGGCCCGCTCCGGGGTGCCCGGCCCCGGGCTGAGCAGCACCCCGTCGACGGCCGCGACGGCACCGACCGGGTCGGCCAGCCTGGCGTCGTCGTTGCGCCAGACCGCAGCCTCGACGCCGAGCTGGCCCAGGTACTGCACCAGGTTGAACACGAAGCTGTCGTAGTTGTCCACGACCAGGATCCGCATCGTCACAGGCTACCGCCGGGTCGGGCGGGCCTTAGCTAGTAGTCCAGGGGTCCGGCCGCGGTGGCGAACCGCATCCGGGCCGGTTCACCGCCCCCGGCGACGGTCAGGTCCTCGCCGGGCTGCTCGCTGTAGCCCAGGCCGAACCGGATCACATACTGCTTGTACAGGGTGACCAGTGGCGCTGCGGCCAGGGCGGCCTGCAGCGCGGCCGGGTCGCCGATTGCGGTCAGCACGTACGGCGGGCTGTAGGTCCGCCCGTTGAGCAGCAGGGTGTTCCCGACGCACCGCGGCGCGGACGTCGCGATGATCCGCTGGTCCTGCATCTGGACGGCTTCGGCGCCACCGTGCCAGAGCGCATTGAGCACGCCTTCGATGTCTTGCTGGTGGACCACCAAGTCGTCGGGGGAGGCGTCCCGGGGAAACCGGCCGTTGGCGTCGCGCTGGGCGTCGGTGAGCACCACCACCAGGCCCGGCCCGTGCACGGTGTCCAGGCCGGCCGGCCCGGCCAGCTGCGCCGCCCGCTTACCCATTGCCGTCAGCGCGGTGCCGGCGGAGCGGCCGTGCACGGACCCGATCGCGGTGGCCAGCACGTCCCGTTCGGCGTTCAACCGGTCCACCGCGGCCTGGGTGGTCCGCACCAGGTCGACCAGCCGGGGGGCATCACCGCGGCGGATCTCCTTCCCGCCGGAGACGCCGTGGGTGGCCGACAGCAGCAGACCCGCCAGCAGGCAGGCCACCGGCACGCCGAACCGCCACGGCGAGCGGCGCCCGGTGGCCTGCACAAGCTGCACGATCGGTTTCCGTTCCCGTCTGGATCGCCGGGCTCGCGACTGCGTTAGTCTCTACCCGAACACCGTTTCCCGCTTATCGTCGCACCGTCCTGAGGTATGCATGCCCAAATCCAAGGTTCGCAAGAAGAGCAGCTTCACCACCAGTTCGGTGAGCCGCACCCCGGTCAAGGTCAAGGCCGGCCCGTCGAGCGTCTGGTTTGTGGTCTTCTTCTGCGGCCTGATGCTGGTCGGCCTGGTCTGGTTGATGGTGTACCAACTCGCCGCAACCGGGTACGACACCGCTGCGGCACTGCTGTGGATGTCCGAGCTGGGGCCGTGGAACTACGCCATCGCCTTCGCGTTCATGATCGCCGGGCTGTTGCTGACCATGCGCTGGCGCTGAGGCGTCGACCCCGCCGTCGGACGGCAAACCCGCCGCCGCAATCACACGTTTGTGATTCTCCCCAATGTGGACAACCCCTGTAGATAACGTGTATCCCCGCAGGTAGAGGTGGCAAACCAGATGCAGCAAACACAATGGGCGCCGCCGGCCGGAGGAATTGCTGGTTGTGCCGCCGGTGGCGCGCTGCTGGCTACCTTCGCTGTGACCTATGCCACAGATCCTCCCGGCCGGATTCTGCTGGGCATCGCCGGGCTGGGCCTGCTGGTGTTTGCCGCGGGATCCTGGCGTGCCCGACCGAAGCTGGCTATCACCGCGGACGGCTTGCTGGTCCGCGGCTGGCGGCAGTCCCGCCTGTTGCCGCCGGCGGCGATCGACAGCATCCGGATCAGCCAGTTCCGCC
>NZ_JBYCLB010000447.1:0-5474 GCF_057473705.1 Mycobacterium sp. TH-M15
ATCTCGTCCTTGGCGTCTTCGGCCGCCTTGCGGCCCACCTCCGGGTCGGCGCCGGCACCGAGCCCGCGGGTGGAGTCCCGGCCGACGTCGAGCTTGAAGTCGGCATCGCTCATCAACAGCGCCTGGGCGTCGGTGTTGATCGCGATGAACTCCACGCCCTTGAGGCCCTGCTCGATCATCCGGTTCACGGCGTTGACGCCGCCGCCACCGATACCCACGACTTTGATGACGGCCAGGTAGTTATGCGACGGGGTCATCTCTGGTCTTCCTCCCTGGTGGGACTGTCCTCCCTGACGGAGCCGGGTCTGACGGGGAACTCCCCGGCCGGCCGGTGCAGCCGAAACCCTAAACCTCAACCATAGGTATAGAGTTATGTCAAGTAGTTCCGCGCACCCGCCACAGTATGGCCACCATGGCCGCTGCCCCGGCAGGCACGCCGCGACGCGCCGGGCGAATTTTTTCCCGGTCGTCGGTCTGCCGACGGCCGGGGACTAGCGCACCGTCGGCAGATCCGGGCTGGACACGTCGTAGATCCCTCCGGGTTGGGTCAGCAACGCCGCCAGCTTCTCGGCCTTCTCGGCCGTGCGGCCGGTGCCGCCCCAGATCACCGTCCGGCCGTCGGTCAGCGTCAGGGTGATCGAGGCGACCGACGGCGCTTCCACCCGGCTGACCTGTGCGACCACCTCGGGCCGCAGCGCGGTCATCACCTCCAGCGCGGCCATCGTGGTCGGGTCGGTCGGACTCGGATGGTCGACGTCGAGGTAGGGCAGGTTCGGCGGCGGCGGCGCGGTGGCGAAGTCTACGCCGTCCCGGTCGAACAGGTGCGGGCCGTCCGGGAAGTCCTTCACCACCACCGGGATCCGTTCGACGACGATGATCCGCAGCGTCGACGGGTACTGGCGTTGCACCCGCGCGCTGGCGACCCGGCGGACGGTGGCCACCCGGTCGGCCACCTCACCGGTCTCGATCTGCAGCAGCGGCACCCCCGGCGGCACCCTGGCGACGTCCAGCACCTCATCGCGGCTGACCGCCTCGATCCCGGTCACGTCGATGGTGCGCGCCGACATCACCGGCGTGAAGTACAGGATCAGGCCGGCGCCGACCGCGGCCACCGCCGCCAGCACGCTGCCCAGCAGCACTTTCAGCCCGCGGATGGTGCCACGCGGCAGCGGTTCCGGTTCGGCCCGGCGGAGCACGGCGCGCCGCTTGGCCTCGCGCCGCGCCTGTTCGATGGCCTCGGCGCGAGCCTGGGCAGCGCGGCGCTCGGCTCGTTCCCGCCGGGCGCGACGGCGCGGGCCCTCGACCTCGGCCGGCTGCGGTGCCGCCGGGCCGGTCGGACCGGCGGCGTCGTCGCCGGCGGGCACGTTTGCCGGATCGGCGGCGCCCGACTCGGCGAGTTCGTCGGCGGTGGTGCCGCCCTGCGGGTCGTGCGAGCTCATCACAGCATCCCGGGTTGTCCGGGCATGCTCCGGTTCTCCCGCAGCTGCAGCGCGGTGACGATCTCCGGGCCCAGCATGGTCACGTCGCCGGCGCCCATCGTGACGATCACGTCACCCGGCCCGGCGGCCGCGGCGACCGCCTCGGCCACCGTCGAGAAATCCGGCAGGTAGTGCACCGGGACGCTGACGTGCTCGGCGATGCTGGCGCCGCTGATCCCGGGCAGCGGCTGCTCGCGCGCACCGTAGACGTCGAGCACAAAGACCTCGTCGGCGGAGTCCAGTGCGTGCCCGAAATCGGTAGCGAAAGTCTTTGTCCGGGAATATAAATGCGGCTGAAACACCACCAGGCTGCGGCCCCGGCCACGCTGCTGCAGCACTCCGCGGACCGCGGTCAGGGTCGCGGTCACCTCGGTCGGGTGGTGCGCGTAGTCGTCGAAGACGCGGACCGAGCCGACCGTGCCGACCGGGTCGAACCGGCGACGCACCCCGTCGAAGCCGGCCAGTCCGTCCAGCACGGCGTCGACCGGGGCCCCGGCCTCTTGTGCGGCCAGCAGCGCGCCCAGGGCGTTGAGCGCCATGTGCCGGCCGGGCACCGACAGCCGCATCGCCTCCGGACGGGCCCGATCGGCCAGCTGGATCTGCGCGACCGCGCCGGTGCCCTGCTGCTCCCAGCTCAGCAGCCGGCCGGCCAGGCCGTCGCCGCTGCCGTTACCGGTCTGCTGCGGCTGCGAGCCGTACCGCAACACCCGGACGCCGCGGGCGGCGCTGCGCTCGGCCAGTGCGGCCGACCCGGGGTCGTCGGTGCACACCACCACCGCCCCACCCGGTGCGAGCCGCTGCACGAACGAATCGAAGACCGCGGTGTAGGCGTCGGCCGTGCCGAAGAAATCCAGATGGTCGGCGTCGATGTTGGTCACCACCGCGATGTCCGGGGCGTACTCCAACAGCGACCCGTCGCTCTCGTCGGCTTCGGCGACGAAGCAGCTCCCGCTGCCGTGGTGGGCGTTGGTCCCGGCTTCTGCGCCACCGGAGCCCAGCTCGCCGCCGATCGCGAACGACGGGTCCATCCCGCAGTGCTGCAACGCCACCACCAGCATCGACGTCGTCGTGGTCTTGCCGTGGGTGCCGGTGACCAGCAGGGTGGTCCGGCCCTCCATCAGCTTGGCCAGCACGGCCGGCCGCAGCAGCACCGGGACACCGCGGCGGTGCGCTTCGATCAGCTCGGGGTTGGTCTTCGGGATCGCGGCATGGGTGGTGACCACACTGCTCGCCCCGCCGGGCAGCATGTCCAGCGCCGACGGGTCATGACCGATCCGGATCTGTGCGCCGCGGGCACGCAGCGCCCGGACCCCGCGGGATTCCTTCGCGTCCGATCCGGAGACCAGCCCGCCGCGGTCCAGCAGGATGCGCGCGATGCCGGACATCCCCGCTCCCCCGATCCCGACCATATGCACCCGGCGCAGTTCCGGCGGGAGCCGCTCGGCGGTCACCGTCGGCCCCGCGCTTCGCGCGCGACGTCCAGTGCGACGGCGCCCACCCGCCGCGCGGCGTCCGGGCGCCCGGCCTGCCTCGCCGCGGCCGTCATCGCCGCCAGTCGCGGTTCGTCGGTGAGCAGCCCGGCGACGGTGCCCGCCACGAATTCCGGGGTCAGTTCGGCGTCGTCGACCAGCAGGCCGCCGCCGGCGTCGACCACCGGCAGGGCGTTGAGCCGCTGCTCGCCGTTGCCGATCGGCAGCGGGACGTAGACCGCCGGGAGCCCGACCGCCGACACCTCGGCGACCGTCATCGCGCCGGACCGGCAGATCGCCAGGTCGGCGGCGGCATAGGCCAGGTCCATCCGGTCCAGGTAGGGCACCGCGACGTACGGCGGATCACCCGCGGCGGGCTCGGGTAGCTCCAGGCTGTTCTTCGGCCCGCGCGCGTGCAACACCGAAACACCGGCCGCTGCAAGCGGTTTAGCCGCCCCGGAAACGGCCCGGTTGATGGAGCGGGCGCCCTGCGAGCCGCCGAACGCCAGCAGCACCCGGGCGTCGTCGGCGAAGCCGAATTCGGCGCGGGCGGTGGACCGCAACGCCGCGCGGTCCAGGCTGGTGATCGCCGCCCGCACCGGAACGCCGACCATTTCGGCACGCCGCAGCCCGCACTCGGGCACCGCCGAGAGCACCCGGCGCGCCATCCGGGCGCCGACCCGGTTGGCCAACCCGGCCCGGGCATTGGCCTCGTGAATCACCACCGGGACCCGACGTCGGCGCCGGGCGGCCAGGTAGGCCGGCAGCGCCACGTAACCGCCGAAGCCGATCACCACGTCGGCGTCGACCCGGTTCAGCACCGCCCGGGTCTGCCGCACCGCGCGCAGCACCCGGCCCGGGAGCCGGGCCAGGTCGGCGTTGAGTTTGCGCGGCAGCGGCACCGGGGTGATCAGCTCCAGCTGGTATCCGCGGTCCGGAACCAGCCGGGTCTCCAGACCGCGGGCGGTGCCCAGCGCGGTGATCCGGGCGGTCGGATCCAGCTCGGTCAGCGCATCGGCGACGGCCATCGCGGGTTCGACGTGCCCGGCGGTCCCCCCGCCGGCCAGGACAACCGATATCGGCGCATCACCCGCCGGTTTCGTGACCGAGTCGCTCACCCGTAACGCTGACCTTCCAGTGTGCGCGCACGGCTGCGCGCCGGACGCCGACCGGCCTGCCGCCGATCGCCTCCATGATGCCTGGCCGCCGCCCGATCGCCGCCCGTGGTCCGCCGTACCGGCCGATCCCCGCCCCGGCGGCGGGGTTCGCCCGGCGGCCGTTTGGCCGGCTGCGGCCGGGACCGCAATCGGTCGCGCAGCGCCTCGACCCGGGTCGGCGCGTAGGGCTCCGGCAACGGCAGCCGCAGCAGCCGGTTCATCCGGTCGTCGCTGCCGGTCCGCAGCGCGGCCACCGCCTCGGGTTCGTGCCGTGCCGCGTTGGCCAGCACGCCGACCATCAGAAGGGTTGTCGCCGTGGATGTTCCGCCCGCCGATATCAGCGGCAACTGGATGCCGGTGACCGGCAGCAAGCCGATTACGTAGCCCACGTTGATGAACGACTGGCCGATCACCCACATCGTGGTGGTGGCGGTCAGCAGCCGCAGGAACGGGTCGGCCGAGCGTTTGGCGATGCGCATCCCGGTGTAGGCGAACAGGCCGAACAACGCCAGCAGCCCGAATCCGCCGATGAAGCCCAGCTCCTCGCCGATGATCGCGAAGATGAAGTCGTTATGCGCGTTCGGCAGGTAGTTCCACTTCGCGGTGCCCTGGCCCAGGCCGTCACCGAAGATGCCGCCGTTGGCCAGCGCGAACTTCGCCTGCCTGGCCTGGTACCCGGTGTCCTGCGGGTCCGCGTCCGGATCCAGCCAGGACCGCACCCGGTCGGATCGATAACCCTCGGAGATCGCCAGGATGGCGACCGAGACGACGACCGCGGCCAGCGAACTGGTGAACACCCGCAGCGGCAGGCCGGCATACCAGAGCAGCGCCAACAGAATGATGCCCAACGACACGGTCTGTCCCAGGTCGGGCTGGGCCACGATCAAGGCCAGCGCGATGACCGCGGCCGGCACCAGCGGAACCAGCATCTCGCGCAGCGACGCGCGCTCCAGCCGCCGGGACGCCATCAGGTGCGCCCCCCAGATCGCGAACGCGATCTTGGCGAGCTCGGACGGCTGCATCGAGAACCCGGCGACCACGAACCAGCCGCGGGAGCCGTTGGAGAGGGTGCCGATTCCCGGGATCAAGACCAGCACCAACAAAACGATCGTGGACGCGAACCCGGCGAACGCGATGCGCCGCATGAACCGGACCCGCATCCGCAGCGCGGCATAGCAGGCGATCAGCCCGATCAGCGTCCAGAGCAGCTGTTTGGCGAAGATGCGCCAGGCCGACCCGTCGGTGTCGTAGGACTGCACCCCGGATGCCGACAGCACCATGATCAGCCCGAGTGTGGTCAGCAGCGCGGCAACCGCGATGACCAGATGAAACGACGTCATCGGCCGGCCCAGCCAGGTGCCGAAGCGGGT
>NZ_JBYCLB010000448.1:0-5327 GCF_057473705.1 Mycobacterium sp. TH-M15
GCGTACCGGCGTGAGCCGCAGGTGGACATGAGCCCGAGCGGGGTATCGCAGATCGAGGGGCTGAACCGCCAGCTGGCCGGCGAGTGTGCGGACCGGATGGGAACGGACTTCCTGGCCAACGTCGGCACCGCGTCCGCGGCACGGGATATGGACCGGGTTCGCCAGGCCCTCGGCGACGAACAGCTCAACTACCTCGGCTTCAGCTACGGCACCCGGCTGGGCACCGCCTACCTCGAGCGGTTCGCCGACCACGTGCGCACCATGGTGCTCGACGGCGCCCTCGACCCGACCGTCGATCCGATCGACCACGACATCAACCAGATGAGCGGGTTCCAGCGGGCGTTCGACGACTACGCGGCGGATTGCGCCCAGTCGCCGGACTGCCCGCTGGGCGCCGACCCAGCTCGGGCCGTCGTCGCCTACCACCAGCTGGTCGACTCACTGGTCGACGATCCGGCACCGACCAGCGACCAGCGTGGGCTGAGCTACGGCGACGCGATCACCGGAACCATCAACGCGCTCTACAACCCCGGGTACTGAAAGTACCTGACCCGCGGGCTGCGCGCCCTGCGGAGCGGCGGGGAACCCGACGAGTTGCTGGTGCTCGCCGACGTGTACGAGGGCCGCGACGAGCGCGGTCACTACGACAACACCCAGGACGCGTTCAACGCCATCCGGTGTGTCGACGCGCCGGTACCGACCGACCCGGCGGTCTGGGCGGAGGCCGACCGGCGGATGCGCGACGCCGCGCCGTTCCTGTCCTACGGCGACTTCACCGGATACGCGCCGCGCGATCTGTGCGCGATGTGGCCGGTGCCGGCCACGTCGGCGCCGCACACCACCGCGCCGGTGGCGCCGGGCAAGGTCGTCGTCGTCTCCACCACCCATGACCCGGCCACCCCGTACCAGGCGGGTGTCGCGCTGGCCAGGCAGCTGGGCGCCCCGCTTGTCAGCTACCAGGGCACCCAGCACACCGTCGTCTTCGACGGCGACGAGTGCGTGGACACCACGGTGGTGGAGTATCTGGTCAGCGCGGTATCGCCCCCGGCGAATGTGCGCTGTTAGCAGGCCCGCACGCTGCTACGCTTCGCGGTATGGACCGACAGAAGGAGTTCGTGCTCCGCGCGCTCGAGGAACGTGACATCCGCTTCGTGCGGCTCTGGTTCACCGACGTGCTCGGGTACCTGAAGTCGGTCGCCATCGCCCCGGCCGAACTCGAAGGTGCCTTCGAGGAGGGGGTCGGTTTCGACGGGTCGGCGATCGAGGGCTTCGCGCGGGTGTCGGAGGCCGACACCGTGGCTCGGCCGGACCCGTCGACATTTCAGGTGCTGCCGTGGACCAACAGCACCGGCGGACACCACTCGGCCCGGATGTTCTGCGACATCACCATGCCGGACGGCTCGCCGGCCTGGGCGGATTCCCGGCATGTGCTGCGCCGCCAGCTGGCCAAGGCGAGCGACATGGGCTTCTCCTGCTACGTGCACCCCGAGATCGAGTTCTTTCTGCTCAAGCCCGGCCCGTACGACGGGTCGGCGCCCGTCCCGATCGACCACGCCGGCTACTTCGACCAGGCGGTGCACGATTCGGCGGCCAACTTCCGCCGGCACGCGATCGAGGCGCTGGAGTCGATGGGCATCTCGGTGGAGTTCAGCCACCACGAGAACGCGCCCGGTCAGCAGGAGATCGACCTGCGCTACGCCGACGCGCTGTCGATGGCCGACAACGTCATGACCTTCCGCTACGTCATCAAGGAGGTCGCGCTGGACGAGGGGGCCCGCGCGTCGTTCATGCCCAAGCCGTTCAGTGAGTTTGCCGGTTCGGCGATGCACACCCACATGAGCCTGTTCGAGGGTGAGGTCAACGCCTTCCACAGCCCCGACGACCCGCTGCAGCTCTCCGCAGTAGCCAGGTCGTTCATCGCCGGGATCCTCGAGCACGCCTGCGAGATCAGTCTGGTCACCAACCAGTGGGTGAACTCCTACAAGCGGCTGATCCACGGCGGCGAGGCGCCCACCGCCGCGTCGTGGGGGGCGTCCAACCGTTCGGCGCTGGTCCGGGTGCCGATGTACAGCCCGCACAAAACGTCGTCGCGCCGGGTCGAGGTGCGCAGCCCGGATTCGGCCTGCAACCCGTACCTGACGTTCGCCGTGCTGTTGGCCGCCGGGCTGCGCGGCGTGGAGAAGGGCTACGAGCTGGCTCCGGAGGCCGAAGACAACGTCTGGGATCTGACCCCGGAAGAACGCCGGGCGATGGGCTACCGCGAGCTGCCGGGCACGCTGGAGCGTGCCATCACTGAGATGGAGAACTCGGAACTGGTCGCAGAGGCGTTGGGGGAGCAGGTTTTTGACTTCTTTCTGCGTAACAAGCGCCAGGAGTGGGCGAACTACCGCAGCAACGTCACCCCGTATGAGCTGGAGCGTTACCTTTCGCTGTAGGTCGTCGGCGTGACCAACCCCGGTGCGGCGCGCCAACGGATGACGCCCAGTGCCGGACGGCTCGGCCTGGTGGACCCGAACGCGGCCGCTTACCTGAGCGAACTGGGTTGGGGCGGCTCGGGCAACGACGCCCACGTCGACGCGTTGTGGTCGCTGTCCCGGGCGGCGAACGCCGACGTGGCACTGCGCGCGCTGGTTCAGCTGGCCGCGGCGGCGGGCGACGGCTGGGGTGAGCTGAGCGATGCGCTGCTGACCGATCGCGGGTTGCGCGGCCGGTTGTTCGCGGTGCTGGGTTCGTCGCTGGGGCTCGGCGATCACCTGGTCGCCCACCCCGAATCGTGGCGGCTGTTGGCCGGAGACATGGCTCTGCCGTCCGGCGGCGAACTGCGCCGGCTGTTCGACCGGTGCGTCGAGGAGACCCGCGACGCCGAGTCCGGTGCACGGATCGAGCGGCTGCGCACCTGCTACCGGGACCGGGTGCTGGTACTGGCCGCGCTCGACCTGGCGCCCACCGTCGAAGACGAGCCGGTGCTGCCGTTCGCCGCCGTCGGCGAGCAGCTGGCCGACCTGGCCGACGCCGCGCTGGGAGCGGCGCTGACGATGGCCCAGGAGTCGGTCTGCGGCACCGATGCCCCGCCCCGCCTGGCCGTCATCGCCATGGGTAAATGCGGTGGCCGGGAACTGAACTACGTCAGCGACGTCGACGTCGTCTTCGTCGCCGAGGATGCCGGCCCGCTGACCAACCGGCTGGCCGGGGAGCTGATCCGGGTGGCGGCCGAGGCGTTCTTCGAGGTGGACGCCGGACTACGTCCGGAGGGCCGGCAGGGTCCGCTGGTCCGCACCCTGGACTCGCACATCGCCTACTACCAGCGTTGGGCGAAGACCTGGGAGTTCCAGGCATTGCTGAAGGCCCGCCCCGCGGTCGGCGACCCGGAGCTGGGCCGGGCCTACCTGGGCGCGCTGATGCCGATGGTGTGGACCGCCTGCGAGCGTGCGGATTTCGTCGCTGACGTACAGGCGATGCGGCGCCGGGTCGCCGAACTGGTGCCCAGCGAGATACGCGACCGCGAACTCAAACTCGGCACCGGCGGACTGCGCGACGTGGAGTTCGCCGTGCAGCTGCTGCAGCTGGTGCACGGTCGTGCCGACGAGTCGCTGCACGTGGCGTCCACCGTCGGCGCGCTGGCGGCGCTCGGGGCCGGCGGCTACATCGGCCGGGACGACGCGGCCACCCTGACCGCGTCCTACGAATTCCTCCGGCTGCTGGAACATCGCCTGCAGCTGCAGCGGATGAAGCGCACTCACATGCTGCCGCCGCCCGACGACGACGAGGCGCTGCGCTGGCTGGCCCGCGCCGCCCACATTCGGCCCGACAACGGCCGGGACGCGCTCGGGGTGCTGCGGGCCGAGCTCAAGCGCCAGAACCTGCGGGTGTCGCGGCTGCACGCAAAGCTCTTCTACCAGCCGCTACTGGAAACGGTCGGCCCGGCCGGTCTGGAGCTCTCCGGCGGCCTGACACCGGAGGCCGCGGAGCGGCAGCTGGCCGCGCTCGGCTACGAGGCACCGGGCAGCGCGCTGAGCCACCTGGCCGCGCTGACCGGCCAGAGTGGGCGGCGCGGCCAGGTGCAGACGGTGCTGCTGCCCCGGCTGCTGTACTGGCTCTCCAACACCCCCAACCCGGACATGGGGTTGCTGGCCTATCGGCGGCTCAGCGAGGCGATGGCCGGCCAGCGGTGGTACCTGGCGACGCTGCGCGACAAGGGCGCGGTCGCCAACAGGCTGATGCGGGTGCTCGGTGTCTCGGCGTACGTCCCGGAGCTGTTGATCCGCGCGCCGGAGGTGATCCAGTCCTACAGCGACGGCCCGTCCGGCCCGAAGCTGGCGGATACCGATCCCGCCGCGGTGGCCGGTGCGCTGATCGCGTCGGCGGCCCGCTACCCCGATCCGGCGCGGGCGATCGCCACCGCCCGCAGTCTGCGCCGCTACGAACTGGCCCGCATCGCCTCGGCGGACCTGCTCGGCCTGCTGGACGTCCGGCAGGTCTGCGCCGCGCTGAGCGCGGTGTGGGTGGCGGTGCTGCAGGCGGCGCTGGACGCGGTGATCCGGGCGAATCTGCCGGCCGGCGACCAGCGGGCCGGGCCCGCGACGATGGCGGTGATCGGCATGGGCCGGCTGGGCGGGCGCGAGCTGGGGTACGGCTCCGACGCGGACGTGCTGTTCGTCTGCGAGGCCGCCGACGGGGTGAGCGACGCCGACGCGGTGCGCTGGTCGACCGGGGTCGCCGAGCAGGTTCGCGGGTTGCTGGGCACCGCCAGCGTCGATCCGCCGTTGCACGTCGACACCGACCTGCGACCGGAGGGGCGCCAGGGGCCGCTGGTGCGCACCCTGGCCTCCTACCGGACCTACTACGCGCAGTGGGCGCAGCCCTGGGAGATCCAGGCGCTGCTGCGGGCCGACCGGGTGGCCGGAGATCCGGAGTTGGGGGAGCGGTTCTTGCTGATGGCCGACGAGACCCGCTATCCGGCCGGCGGGATCTCCGAGGAGGCCGTCCGGGAGATCCGCCGGATCAAGGCTCGGGTGGACAACGAGCGGCTGCCGCGGGGCGCCGACCCCAACACCCACACCAAGCTGGGCCGCGGCGGTCTGGCCGACGTGGAATGGACCGTGCAGCTGCTGCAGCTGCGGCACGCGCACCGGGTTCCGGCGCTGCACAACACCTCGACCCTGCAGACCCTGGACGCCATCGCGGCGGCCGGTCTGGTCGACGCCGACGAGGTGGAGCGGCTGCGCACCGCCTGGCTGACCGCCACCGGAGCCCGCAACGCACTGGTGCTGGTGCGCGGCAAGCCCACCGACCAACTGCCCGGACCGGGCCGTCAACTCAATGCGGTC